>CABRLT010000022.1 GCA_902471785.1 uncultured Collinsella sp. | reverse complement strand
GGCTACAGCGGCAGGCCTTGGCCGAGCATGGCTATGGCGCTCATCAGGACCAGCATGCCGGCAGCGTAGGGCAGCACCGCGCCCAGGAGTTCGGCATCCTTACCGCGCACGTGCACGGCGGCAAGACCAATGGCGAGGGTCTGCGGCGAGATCATCTTACCAGCGGCGACGCCCAGGGCGTTCAATGCGACCATCCAGTAGTCGCTCACACCCAGCGCAGTGGCGGCCTGGCTCTGAATGGGACCAAACAGCATGCCCGAGGACGTGCCCGAGCCGGTCACGAACGCACCGACTGCGCCGATCCACGGAGCCAGAATCGGGTAGAGACCGCCGGCGACCGCAATGCAAAACGCACTGATCGACGAAATCATGCCGGCATAGCCCATCACCTTGGCGCAGCCCAGTACCGAAAGCATCGTGATCACCGTCGGCGTCATCTGCTTCACAGTCGCGGCCAGCACCTCGCCCATCATGCGCGGCGAAGCGCCCTGAATGGCACCGCCGACAAACGCCGCCAGGAAAATCCAGACGCCTGGCGTGTTGATCCACGAAAACGTAAGCATACCGGGATTCTCACCGCAATACACCTGCACATGGCTCGCAAACGGCGCGAGCGCAGCATGTACAGCGGGCACCAGATTAGACGTGCCCAGCAGCAACACAAAGATCAGGATGAAGCACGACCAGGCCGAAAGCGCCGACTTAACGGTGAGCTGTTCGCCGGCCTCGATATTCATATGGAAGCGTGCGTCCAGATGCCCCGACTTCTCGGCACGCATGGCAAGCGCAGCTGTCAGCGCGAGCGAAACGATGGATCCTACGACCACGGCCAGCTCGGGGCCCACAAACACGGCAACGACCAGAGCCGCGCCGACAAACGACACGCCGGAGAGCAACGCCACGCCGGCAACACCGTGCAGACGCTCGCCCACACTCGCGGCATTGCCCTGGTCATCGGCAACACGGCCCGCAACCAGCACAATAAATAGCGGCATCACCACAAAGAACGGTGCGAGCTGCACCAGCTGAACGGTCGCTAGGTGAAGGGAATCCAAACCCACCAGGTCGGCAACGGACACCGTGGGGATGCCGATGGAGCCGTAGGGCGTGGGCACGCCGTTGGCCAGCAGGCAGATGAGCACGGCAGGCACGGCCTCAAAGCCCAGGCCCGCGAGCATGCCGGCGGGAATGGCGACAGCGGTACCGAAGCCGGCCATGCCCTCCATAAAGCCACCGAAGCACCAAGCCACGAGCAGCGCCAGCAGACGGCGGTCGCTGCTGATGGAGGTGATCATGCTGCCGATCACGTCCATGGCGCCCGTACGAACGCACAGGTTATACGTGAACACCGCGGCGATGATCACTAGGACGATGGGCCACAGAGCCATCAAAAAACCTTCGAGCGAGGCGGTCGCGATCTGCGCTGCCGGCAGGTGCCACCATGCGAAGGCAAGCAAGCACGAAAGGACAAACGATCCGATAGCGGCCTTCCAAGCTGGCCATTTAAAGCACAGCAGCATCACGACCAGCCAAATAATCGGCACAAGAGCCAGTAAGAATGCGGCGACGTCCATAGGTAGAAGCTCCTTGGTACCGCGTGGGCGGCATCGGGGGTGTCACAAAACTTCAACAGGATACCGCACGTTTACCGACAAATTACAGCCGCCCGCCGAAATTATTGAACAATCCGTTCAAAAACACGAACGAACACCGTCGCGTCTATACTAAAGCGCAGCAATAGAAAGGACTCCGCTTTGAGCATCACGCCCCTCGATAGCATTCGCCGCGCCATCGCCCGCCGCAACGGCGTCTCCAACCCCGCTGCATCGAGAGACGGCGCCGCGAAGGCCCAGGGCGGACGCATCGAGAACGGCCTGTTCCCCGCCTCGCACACCGCCGAGGAGCTCGCACGCATCCAGGAGCTGAGTCAGCGCAACGCCGGCGGACCCGATAGCTACCAAGCCACACGTCGCCGGCGCGAACGCGATCGGGAGCCCGGCCCCGTCCGCCGCATGGTCAACGCTTGGTGGAACCGCCTGCTCGGCGCCGTCTACGGCGGCGGCTTCTCCATGCAGGAAGCGGAATACGAAGAGCACGCCACCCGCCGCGACTATCTCTGGAATACCCTGGGCACCGCCGTGTGGGGCATGGCGTTTCCTCTGCTCACCATCGTGTCGACACAGCTCGCGGGTGCCGAGGAGGCCGGTAAGTTCTCCATCGCCTTCGTCACCGGCACGCTCATCATGATCGCATGCAACTACGGCGTGCACAATTTCCAGGTCTCAGACATCGACGAAAAGACGTCCTTTGCCTCCTACCAGCTCAACCGCTGGCTTTGTGGAGCGCTCGCCCTAGGCTGCGGCCTCATGTACAGCAGCGCCCGCGGCTATGATGCGCAGATGGCGACGATCGGCCTGGGCGTCTACCTGTATAAGGTCATCGACGGCGTCGCCGACGTGTACGAAGGCCGCCTGCAGCAGGACGACAAACTCTACTTGGCTGGAATGAGCCAAACGCTACGCTCCGTCGGCGTCATCGCGGTCTTCAGCGTGGCGCTGTTCCTCACGCGCAGCATGCCCATCGCGGCCATGGCCATGGGTGTCGCCGCGATCGCCTCGCTCGTGCTGGTCACCGCGCCGCTCGCCCTGCTCGAGACCGAAAAATCGCGCCGCGTGAGCCTACGCGAGGTCGGCCACCTGTTTGTCCAGTGCGCCCCGCTCTTTGGTGCACTGTTCCTGTTCAACCTAATTGAGAGCATGCCCAAGTTTGTGATGGAAGGCACGCTGGCATACAAATATCAGCTGTACTTTAATGCTCTGTTCTTTCCGGCGCAGGGAATTTTGTTGAGCATTGGATTTATCTATAAACCGCAGCTCCTGCGTCTGTCGAGCATTTGGGCGAATCCGCGCAAGCGTCGCCGCTTTGACCTGATTATTGTTGCCGTTATGGCGCTGATCGTGGTCATCACCGGCGTGTGCGCCGCATTTATGGCAGGTCCCGGTATTCCCCTCATGAGCTTTATGTACGGTCTCAGCTTTGAACGCTACCGTACGCTGGCGCTGCTGATGGTCGTCGCCGGCGGCGTCACCGCGGCCATCGACTTTATATACGCCATCATCACGGTGCTGCGCCACGCTGGAGATGTCACCAAGATCTACCTGATCTGCTTTGCCGTGAGCGTGGTGCTCCCGGTGATTCTGATCAATCTGCTCGGCCTGATGGGCGCCGTCGTGAGCTACCTAGCCATCATGGCCCTACTGCTGGTACTGTTGATTATCGAGTACGCCCACATCCGCCAACGCATAGAGAGGGACCGGAATCCGTACGGCGCCTAATTGCGGCGATGGGAGAAGCTAATTTGCGGTGGAATCACCCCGGCTGGAGTCTCGTTGCGGACACGCAAAACTAAGTGAGTAGACTTTTACCGAATCCCGGACCACACCGACAAAGCACAAGTCCGTGACCAGCGGTTTTATTGAGGCAAATATGTTGGGTGCTCGGCATTTCCAAAAAAGTCTACTCACTTAGCCAGCGGGCAGCCAAATGATTATTTAATCCCCGTCCCTGAAAAATCAATTTGCGGGCAGAAGGGCAAAAGTAGTCAAAAAAGGCCCCGTCCAAAATTAGCTACCCCTTGCACCGATTATTCGCCCGGGTTGATGTTCGCGTAGAACTCCGCCCCGTCGTCCAGGCGCAGGATGCCCACGCGACCGAACTCGGAGCCGGTGGCGGCGGCGCAATCGATATCGATGCGATCGGGCACGCCGGCAGTGTCCTCGCCGCCCAAGCGCACGATCTGCCCTCGTCCCGATTCCTCATCGAGCCCCGCAAGACCACCGACCTCGCAATAACGCCCGAGCGACACCGTTGGCGTGTGGCCACTCACCACGACCGAACCCTTGCCCTCGGCAGAAAGCAGCCCCGTCGGGGCATCCCAATAGCCATGGCGAATCCAGAGCAAGTCATCGGACGACTGTACGGCGAGCATTTGCTGCAGCAGCTCGCGATCGGCATCGACCGCTCCCCTGCCGTCGCCGCAATCGACACCATGCTCAAGCAAAAACGCACGCGCCGCCTCGGTCTGAATGCCGGCGTGCACCAGCAGGTACGGCCGCCCGGCAGTCTCGACCACCGCGTAGAGCGGCAGCGCGGCCATCCATCGCACGAGCTCCTCGTATGCCTCAAATTCCATGTCGTTGAGCTGCTCGCGCGTCGTCCAGCCACCGTTGATATCCCAGGTCTCGGCATCGAGCGGATCCTGGCCAATGATGGCATCGAGCATGATCTGCTCGTGATTGCCCTTGAGCACGCGGGCGTTGGGCAGCGAGCGCACGAGCTTAATAACACCGACCGGATCGGGCCCGCGATCGATCATGTCGCCCAGCACGTACAGTGTGTCGTCGGACGTCAACGAGATCTTAGACAGGGCCTCGTCAAGCGCACGCACGTGCCCGTGAGCGTCAGATGTCACATAGATCGCCATGGTACGCCTCTCCTTGCATTGCGGCCGAAGCCCGGTGCCGCAACTAAAACTTCAAGTTGAACTTAAACGTTACCCATTGTACTCCGTTGCAATAAAGCTGGAAAGGGTTTCCGAGCAGAGGCAAAGACGGCAGCCGTCTATGACGATATCGCGCACGCCCGCAATCCAACCCCATAAACCCACCATCTTTGGGTACAAATAACCGCAGACAACTGACCGTGCCACGCCAACCACCCAGGAGCGGACACCATCTATGAACCAGATCCTTCTCTTTATCGGCCTCGTCATCATTTTGTGCCTGACCATCAAACCCGTCGGCAAAAAACTCCCCTTCCCCACCCTGCTCATCTTTATCGCGCTCGGCATGCTGTTGGGCGTCAACGGCCCGACGCATATCGACTTTAGCGACTACGCACTCACCGAAACCGTCTGCAGCACGGCGCTGCTGTTCATCATGTTCTACGGCGGCTTTAACACCAATATCGACCGCGCCAAGCCCGTCGCTGCGCCGGCGGTGCTGCTGAGCACGCTCGGCGTCGTCATCACTGCCGGCATCACCGGCGTGTTCGCCCACTTCGCGCTGGGGATCGACTGGATCGGCAGCCTGCTGCTGGGATCGGTCGTGGCATCCACCGACGCGGCGAGCGTCTTTAGCGTACTGCGTGAGCACAGCCTGTCGCTGAGAGGTGGCACCGACTCGCTGCTCGAGGTCGAATCGGGCTCCAACGACCCCGTCGCCTACATGCTCACCGCTGTGCTCGCTACACTCGCGGCCGGCGGCGACATCAACATTCCCGCACTGCTGGCCAAGCAGATTATCCTGGGCGTGGGCCTGGGCCTTGCCATCGGCTGGGCGGCGGGCCGCCTGATTGAACGCGCGCACGCAACGGCCAAGGACGCGCAGACCATCTTCTTGTTCGCCGTGGCCATCGTCGCCTACGCGCTGCCGAGCCACCTGGGCGGCAACGGCTTTTTGGCTGTATACCTGGCCGGCATTGTGCTGGGTGCCAGTGACATCACCGGCAAGGTCGAGATGGCGCACTTCTTTGACACTCTCACCGAGATGGCCGAGATGACCATCTTCTTTTTGCTGGGCCTGCTCGTCACACCCGCACGCCTGCCGCAAATGCTGCTACCGGGCCTGGCACTCATGGCATTTATGTTCTTTGTGAGCCGCCCCATCGCCGTAGGCATGCTGCTGGCGCCGTTTAGGACGAACCCTCGCCAGATCGCGCTCGTAAGCTGGGCGGGTTTGCGCGGCGCCGCTTCGGTCGTGTTTAGCCTCTTTGCCGTGGTAGCCGGTGTTCCCGGCGGTCACGACCTGTTTGACCTGGTGTTTGTGATTGCCGTGTCGAGCATTGTGGTGCAGGGCTCGCTGCTGCCGGCGGTGGCCAAGAAGCTCGATATGATCGATGCGGAAGGCGATGTGCGCCGCACTTTTAACGACTACCGCGACGAGGACGGCATGTCGTTCGTCAAGCTCAAGGTAGGCGCTGGACATCCGTTTGCCGGTCGCTCGCTCGCCGATATTGGCAGCGCCACAGACATGCTCGTGGTCCTGGTGCTGCGCGATGGCGCGCACCCGGTGCTGCCCAACGGCGATACTGTAATTGAGGAAGGCGACCTTCTGGTCATGGCAGCGCCGACGTTTGAAGAACGTGCCGAGGTTACGCTGCGCGAGGTCACCGTGACGCCCCACGGTCGCCTGGCCGGCCAGCGTCTGCGCGATGTGCCGCAAGGCAAGCATCCGTTTATTGTGGTGATGCTCAAGCGCGAAGGCCAAACGATCATCCCCGACGGCAACACCCTTATATACGCCGGCGACGAAGCCGTCATTGCCACACTGGCGTCGTAGTGACCAGGAGGTAGTCAATTTGCGACGAAGAGATCAAGCGCCTAGAGAACCTCATGCCTTCGCTTGCAGTTTTGGATTTACCTGAGGAGTAAAGCACCCCTCCCCCATGTAACCATCCTGTAAATCATAGCGGCGCAGTCGAGTTTTGCCGTGATGCGGTCGCGCCTGGCGCTCCACTGTGCTAAAGTATCCCGAACGTTCAAACGACTACGAGGGAGACTAGAAGATGGCACGTGTGCACAACTTCTCAGCTGGCCCGGCCGCGCTGCCTACAAGCGTGCTCGCCGAGATCGCCGACGAGATGATGGACTACCGCGGTTGCGGCATGTCCGTGCTCGAGATGAGCCATCGATCTAGCATGTACCAGCAGATCATCGACGACGCCGAGGCAACCCTGCGTCGCCTGCTAAGCATCCCCGACAACTACCGCGTCCTGTTTTTGCAGGGCGGCGCCACGCTGCAGTTTGCGGGCATCCCCATGAACCTCATGCGCCGCGGCCGCGCCGGCTACATCGTGACCGGCAACTTTGCCAACAAGGCATACAAGGAGGCCGCCAAGTACGGCGAGGCCGTGCTGCTCGCGAGCTCCGAGAACACCAATTTCGACCGCATACCCACCATGGCCGACATCAACGCGCGCATTGCCACCGAGGCCGCAGGCGACGGGCTCGACTACGTCTACATCTGCCAGAACAACACCATCTTTGGCACCATGTACCACGAGCTGCCCAACTGCGGCGACGTACCGCTGGTCGCCGATGTCTCGAGCTGCTTTTTGTCGCAGCCGCTCGACGTCGAACGCTACGGGCTCATCTACGCCGGCGCTCAGAAAAACGCCGGCGCCGCGGGTGTGACCGTGGTCATCGTGCGCGACGACCTCATCGCAGATGGCCCCGCTTTTGCGCAGACGCCGCAGTACATGGACCTTAAGACCCAGGCCGCCAAGGGCTCCATGCTCAACACGCCCAACACCTTTGGCATCTACGTGTGCGGCAAGGTGTTCCATTGGGTCGAGGAGACCGGCGGACTTGCCGCCATGGCCGAGCGCAACTGGGCCAAGGCCAACCTGCTCTACGACCTGCTCGAGCACAGCGAGCTGTTCCACGGCACCACGCAGGAGGACAGCCGCTCCATCGCCAACGTCACGTTCCGTACCGGCGATGCCGACCTCGACGCCGCCTTTGTCGCAGGCGCGGCCGAGCACCAGATTCAAAACGTCAAGGGCCATCGCCTGGTGGGCGGCATGCGCGCCAGCGTCTACAACGCCGTAACCATGGAAGATGTGCAGGCACTGACCTCGTACATGAAGGACTTCGAAACGCAGCGTAGTTTGAGCCCGCGATCTAACTAGCCCGCAACCCGCGGGCCGACCAGCCACTTCAAACCACCTGTTTAAACCAAACCTGCTAAGGAGTTTTTCATGCGCAAGATCAAAACCATCGACGACATCACCAAAGACGGCAAGGTCGAGTTTGGTGAGGGCTACGAGTTTGTGAGCACCGCCGAAGAGGCCGACGCCATTCTGATGCGCTCGACCGACCTGCACGGCTACGAGCTGCCCGAGGGCATCCGCGCCATCGCCCGCTGCGGTGCCGGCGTCAACAACATCCCCGTCGAGGAGTACGCCAAGAAGGGCGTCGTCGTCTTTAACTCCCCCGGCGCCAACAGCAACGCCGTTAAGGAGCTCGTCCTAGGCATGCTGGTGCTCTCGAGCCGCGGCGTGGTGCAATCAATGAACTGGGTGCGTGACAACGCCGACGACCCCGAGATTCAGGTCGATGCCGAAAAGGCCAAGAAGGCCTTTGTGGGCCGCGAGCTCAAGGGCAAGCGCATCGGTGTCATCGGCCTGGGCAACGTGGGCTCCAAGGTCGCCAACGCCTGCGTCGATCTGGGCATGGACGTTTACGGCTACGACCCGTTCATTTCCGTCGAGCACGCGTGGGTGCTGAGCCGCGAGGTGCAGCGCGTGGGCACGCTCGAGGATCTCTGCCGCGGCTGCGACTACCTCACCGTGCACGTGCCCAGCAAGGCCGACACCATCGGCATGATCAGCACCGAACAGATTAACCTGCTGGCACCGGACGCCGTGCTCATCAACTACGCGCGCGAAACCATCATTGACGAGGACGCCGTCGACGCCGCCCTGCGCGAGGGCAAGCTCAGCTGGTTTAGCTGCGACTTCGCCACGCCCAAGACGGTCAAGATGCCCAATACGTTTATCACCACGCACTCGGGCGCCGGCACCGGCGAGGCCGAGGCCAACTGCGCCGACATGGCCATCAGCGAGCTCAAGGATTACCTGGAGAACGGCAACATCGCACACAGCGTCAACTACCCCGCCTGCAGCATGGGCAAGGCGCGCGCTGCAAGCCGCATTGCCTGCCTGCATGCCAACGTGCCCAACATGATCGGCCAGATCACGGCCATCCTGGCCAAGGACAACGCCAACGTGCAGCGTATGACCAACGAGTCCGCCGGCGAGAACGCCTACACCATGTTCGACACCGACGAACACCTAGACAGCAGCACCATCGAGGCGCTCAAGCAGATTCCGTCGATGTATCGCGTGCGCGTGATCAAATAGCGCCGGCTGATCTGACGGGCAGTTCCCCATGTGGCCTGCCCCCGCTGACATTGAATGCCCGCGGGGGCGCCTTTCGCACGAGAGGCGCCCCCATTTTTGTGAGCGCTCCATTAAATGCACTGAGCCGCTTCTTGGCATACAATCTGTATGTTGACCTAACTATCTGTGAGGTGCCTATGGTTGATACAGATTTTGCTTGGCGGCTTACGCAAGGGCTCGTGCGGATCGACAGTTCCGACCCAGGTGCGTATGAGGACGAGATTGAACGCTATATCAAAGCGTTGGTTGAGGCTCAGCTGGAGCGGTTGAGTCGTCCGGTACTCCATGCCGTGCAGGTTGAGGAACTCGAGGTGCTGCCCGGGCGCCGCAACCTTATAGTCACCGTGCCGGGCCAAAGCGACGAGCCGCGGCTGGTCTATATCTGCCACATGGATACCGTCACCTTGGGCGATGGCTGGGACGCAGACATCGCACCGCTTGGGGCAGTTGTGCGCGACGATAAACTCTATGGCCGCGGCGCCTGCGATATGAAAGGTGGCCTGGCCTGCGCCATTGCCGCACTGGTCCATACGCTCGAGCGCGCGACGGCAAGCGGCGAGCTGCCCCGACGTGGCTTTTCGCTCATATGCTCAGTCGACGAGGAAGACTTTATGCGCGGCTCCGAGGCGGCCATTGATGCCGGCTGGGTCGGTTCGCGCGAATGGGTGCTGGACACCGAGCCCACCGACGGACAGATCCAGGTGGCGCACAAGGGGCGTACGTGGTTCGAAATTGAAATGACTGGCGTGACGGCGCATGCGAGCCAGCCCTGGAAGGGCGCGGATGCCGTCGCCGCCATGGCCGAGGTCGTGTGTTCGCTCCGTCGCGCGTTTATGGCGCTGCCCGCGCACGATGAGCTGGGGCCTTCGACCATCACGTTTGGCCAAATCGAGGGCGGATATCGCCCCTACGTCGTACCCGACCGCGCCAAAGTCTGGGTCGACATGCGCCTGACCCCGCCGACCGATACGGCCGCCGCGACGCGCATGGTAGAGCAGGCCATCGCCGTCGCCGAAGCCGCCGTTCCCGGTTGCCATGGCAGCTACACCGTGACGGGCGACCGCCCCGCCATCGAGCGCGACCCGAACTCTCCCCTTCTAGCTGCA
>CABRLT010000021.1 GCA_902471785.1 uncultured Collinsella sp. | reverse complement strand
CCGACGATCCCAAGTCCGTGGACGACACTACCTTCGAGGTCACCATCCGCAAGGGCGCAAAGTTCTCCGATGGCACCGAGGTCACTGCTGACGACGTCGTCGCTTCCTACACCGCTTGCGCCGCTTCTGCTACCTACGCTCCGTTCTTCCAGCCCTTCGAGTCCATCGAGGCCAAGGACGCCAGCACCGTGACGGTCAAGACTAAGGTCCCCAACTTCTCCCTGCTCAAGGATCGTCTGGCCATCGTCCGCGTTACCCCGGCCACCCAGACCGAGGAGGATCGCGCCAAGCAGCCGATCGGTTCCGGCCCCTGGATGTACGACTCTATCTCCGATACCGAGATCACCTTGGTTCCCAACCCCGAGTACAACGGTGAGTATGCTGCCGAGGATAAGAAGATCCAGTACAGCATCCTGACCGACCCCACCGCTCGCGTTACCGCTCAGCAGGAGGGCTCCACGCTCGTTATGGAGCTCGTTACCGCTGACGCCGTCGACCAGCTCGAGAGCGCCGGCTGCAAGATCGATAACGTTCAGGGTTTCGGCACTCGCTTCATCATGTTCAACGTCGCCAAGGAGCCTTGGAACAACGTCAAGGTCCGTCAGGCTGTCATGTATGCGCTCGACACCGAGAAGATGGTCAGCAACACCTTCGCCGGCCTTGCCACCGCTGCCAGCTGCTACCTGCCCAAGAGCTTCACCAACTATCATGAGGCTTCCACGGTGTACAAGACCGACGCCAAGAAGGCTAAGAAGCTCATCGAGGAGTCTGGCATCACCCCGGGTGCCATCACCCTGCGTACCACCGACAACGAGCAGATTAAGGGCATGGCCGCCCAGGTCAAGAACGACCTCGACGCTCTCGGCTTCGATGTGACCATCCAGACCGATACCTCGCCGGCCACCTACGCTGCCATCGACGGCGGCGAGGCCTACGATATCCTCCTTGCCCCTGGCGATCCTTCCTGCTTCGGCGCCGACCCCGACCTGCTGCTCAACTGGTGGTACGGCGACAACGTCTGGATGCAGACCCGTTGCCCGTGGAAGGAGTCCGCTGAGTGGCAGAAGCTCCACGGTCTCATGGACGAGGCTCTTGCCGCCGAGGGCGACGAGCAGCAGAAGAAGTGGAACGAGTGCTTCGACATCATTGCCGACAATGCCGTTCTGTACCCCGTTGTCCACGTCAAGACCGTCTCCGCTTCCTGGGACGATCCGTCCACTGCGCCCAACGGCGAGGCCCTCGATGGCTTCAAGGGCATCGGCACGACGAGCATGTCCTTCAGGGGCGTTGCGACCGTCAAGGCGTAAGACTCGCTTGAGTCTGTATGCAGGATGTCGGTCGTTGGGACCGTATCCTCATAGTTGAAACAAAGACCCGGGCGGCAACGATGTCGCTCGGGTCTTGTAATGAGTATCCGTACTCATATACCAGTTGGTCCTACCGACAAAAGAAAGGGGAGAGAACGTGAACAACTTGCTACGTTTGATTGGAAGGCGTCTTGTGGCGCTGCCGATCATGGCATTGGGCGTCACCGTCCTGGTGTTCTTCCTTATGTCGTTCTCCAAGACCGACCCCGCCTACACGGCGTTGGGTGACGGTGCCTCGCCCGAGGCGGTTGCCGAGTACCATGAGAAGTATGGTCTGGACGACCCCTGGCCCGTGCGCTACGTGCGCTATATGGGCGATTTGATTCATGGCGACATGGGCACCTATGGTGCTGCTCGCAACTCCGTTGCCAAGCGCATCTCCACGGCCCTGCCCGTCACGATGCAGCTGACCTTCATCGGTCTTGCCATCGGTGCGGTCGTTTCGTTTTTGCTCGGCGTCATCGCGGCACTGTATCGCGACAAATGGCCGGACCAAGTGATCCGCGTCTTTTCCATCGCCGGCTTGGCAACCCCGTCGTTCTGGCTTGCCGTTCTGTTGATCCTGCTGTTCTCTTCCTACCTTAAGGTGCTCCCGGCATCGGGTGCTCTGCCTCACTTCACCACGAATCCGGTTGGCTATCTGGGACGTATGATCATGCCCGCTATCGCCTTGGCATTTCCGCTGACGGGCCAGATGACTCGTATCGTGCGTACCGCCATGGTCGAGGAGCTCGACAAGGATTATGTCCGTATGGCTCGCGGCGCCGGCGTTCCCGAGAAGGTCGTCGTCGGCATCAACGTTCTTCGCAATGCGCTGATCACCCCGGTCACCACCCTCGGTCTTAAGATCGGTTACCTTATGGGCGGCGCCGTCGTCATCGAGGTTATCTTCAACCTCCCCGGCATGGGCACCGCGATTCTGCAGGGCGTTCAGGGCAACGAGGCGAACCTGGTTCAGGGCGTCGTTATCGTCGTTGCTCTTGCCTTCATCATCATCAACATCGTGGTTGACATGCTCTACCTGCTCATCAACCCGCGCATCAGGACGGTGTAGATTATGGTAAAGATTCGAGAGAAGCAAACCGAGCAGCTCGAGAAGGCTGCCTCCAAGGGGCTCAAGCTCGGTGGCTGGAAGAAGATGACGCTGTCTTCTAAGATTGCCGCCGTCGTGCTGGTGCTGGTCGCCCTGACTGCGATTCTGGCGCCCCTTCTTGCCCCCTATAGCCCGGTCGAGATCTTTACGGCTCGCCAGGCTCCCGGCAACGGATTTATCTTCGGTACCGACGATAAGGGTCGCGATATTCTGTCGCGTATGCTCTACGGTGGTCGTTACTCGCTGATTATCGGCTTTGGCGCCACTGCCATGGCTCTGGTCTGCGGCTCGGTCGTGGGCGCCCTTGCAGCGGTTTCGCGCAAGGCCGTCTCCGAGACGATCATGCGTATCTTGGACATCATCATGTCCATCCCGGGCATCGCCCTCGCGGCCGTCTTCGTCTCCATCCTGGGCAACTCCGTGCCGTCGATCATCTTCGCCATCGGCTTTATGTACACTCCGCAGATTGCCCGTATCGTGCGCGCCAATATCGTGTCCGAGTACGGCGAGGACTATGTCCGCGCGGTCATCGTTTCCGGCGCCAAGGCTCCGTGGATTTTGATCAAGCATGTTCTGCGTAACTGCATCGCCCCGATCATGGTCTTCACCGTTACCCTGGTCGCCGACGCCATCATCTTCGAGGCCTCGCTGACCTTCATCGGCGCTGGTATCCAGGAGCCCACCGCTACCTGGGGCAACATCCTCGCCGACGCCCGCGGCGGCGTGCTCGCCGGTCGTTGGTGGCAGGCGCTGTTCCCGGGCCTGGCCATCATGATCACCTGCCTGGCGCTCAACATCCTCTCCGAGGGCATTACCGACGCCATGGCCGCTGCTCCCTCCGCCGCCCTGGATCCGACCGATTCCTCCAAGCGCCGCGAGGCCGACCTGCTGGTCTCCGACCCCGTTCGCGCCTATAAGGAGCAAGCCCAGTCCCTCTCCGCTCGCCTTGGCGCCCTGCGCGATGTCGAGCTCAAGCGTGACGATCGCCATGTGCCCGACGAGTCTGTCGAACCGATCCTTTCGGTCCGCGATTTCTGCATCCAGTTTGAGCACCACGGCGATATCAACGTCGTCGACCATGTCAACTTTGACGTCCGTCCTGGCCAGACTATGGGCCTGGTGGGCGAGTCCGGTTGCGGTAAGTCCATCACCACGCTGGCCATCATGGGCCTGACCGATGAGGACGAGCACCTTTCCGGCGAGGTCCTCTGGGAGGGCCGTGACCTGCTCAAGATGAGCAAGAAGGAGTGGTTCGGCCTGCGCGGTACCGATATCGCTATGGTCTATCAGGACGCCCTGTCCTCGCTCAACCCCTCCATGCTCATCTCTGCCCAGATGAAGCAGCTCACCAAGCGCGGCGGCACCCGCAGCGCCGAGGAACTCCTGGAGCTCGTGGGCCTCGACCCCAAGCGTACGCTCGAGAGCTACCCGCATGAGCTTTCCGGTGGCCAGCGTCAGCGTGTTCTGATCGCTATGGCCCTTACCCGCGACCCCAAGCTGGTTATCTGTGACGAGCCCACGACCGCTCTGGACGTTACCGTCCAGAAGCAGGTCATTAAGCTGCTCAACGACCTTCAGGCCAAGCTCGGCTTTGCCATGATCTTCGTCTCGCACGACCTGGCGCTGGTCGCCGAGGTCGCCCATAACATCACGGTTATGTACGCCGGTCAGGTTATCGAGCAGGCACCCACCAAGGAGCTGCTCACCAACCCGATTCACGAGTACACCCGCGGTCTTCTGGGTTCCGTTCTGTCCATCGAGAGCGGTTCGGGCCGCCTGCACCAGGTGCCCGGTGCCGTTCCGAGCCCGCGCGATTTCCCCAAGGGCGATCGCTTCGCGCCCCGCTCGAGCCATCCGCGTATTGGCCTGGACACCCGTCCGGTCTTCAAGCGCGTTCCCGGCACCGAGCACTTCTATTCCGAGCTCCCCGACGAGGTGCTCAAGGCAAATGGTTTGACCCCTCACGCGGAGGTGATGTAGATGAGCGAGACCGCAGTCAACGGCGTCGAGCCGATCATCTTCCTTGATGACGTCCACGTCACCTTTAGGACCCGTACCGGCTCGATTCTGCACCCCAACCTGGTTCACGCCGTCCAGGGTGTAACGATTAAGCTCATGCCCGGTCAGACGATCGGCATCGTCGGCGAGTCCGGTTGCGGTAAGTCCACCACCGCCAACGTCATGTGCGGCCTGCAGGCCCCCACGAGCGGCAAGGTCTACTTTAAGGGCAAGGACGTTACCAAACGTACCGCCGAGGACCGTCGCCACATGGGTCGCGTCATCTCGGTCGTGTTCCAGAACCCGGCCACGGCGCTCAACCCCCGCATGGTCGTTCGCGAGCAACTGCTCGACCCCATGCGCGTCCACAACCTGGGTACCGAGGCCGAGCAGGAGAAGCGCGTCAAGGAGCTCTTGGAGCTCACCGGTCTGCCCAGCTCTGCCGCTGAGGTTCTTCCCGGCCAGCTTTCGGGCGGCCAGCGCCAGCGCGTCGCAATTGCCCGTGCCCTGTCGCTGAACCCCGATGCCATCATCGCCGACGAGCCCACCTCGGCTCTGGACGTTTCGGTCCGCGCGCAGATTCTGAACCTGCTGACCGACCTTAAGAAGGAGCTCGGCCTGGCCATGGTGTTCATCAGCCATGACATCCAGACGGTCCGCTATATCTCTGATGACATCATCGTTATGAATGGCGGCAAGATCGTCGAGCAGGGCGAGGCCAAGCAGGTCTTCCAGCACCCCCAGGACCCCTACACCAAGATGCTGCTCGGCGCTGCACCGTCGCTGCTGCATCCCAAGCTCGGCGAGTAGTCTCGCTTTCCCTCCCGTGCGCCCGGTTCCCTTGCCGGGCGCACCTCCGTTGCGATTTCGAAAGGTTGGGTTCACGAGCCATGCCAAGTGCTCAGGAGCTGCAACATCAATTTGGTGAATATCGAGGCGCCATGCCCCGTCCATCAGATTTCGATCTCTTTTGGAAGGACCGCATGGCCGAGGCCGACGCCGTCGGGCTTGACTATGCGATCGAGACGGCATCGGTCACCGATGCCGTGACCTGCCGGCTTTTCGACCTCTGGTATACCGGCATGTGTGGCGCTCGCCTGCATGCCAAGTACCTTAAACCCGTCTCGGACGAGCCCGTGCCATTGGTACTTCAGTTCCATGGGTATCCGGGTGCAAGCCGCAGCTGGTTTGAGCAGGCGTCGTTTGCGGGCATGGGCATGGCGCTCATCGCGCTTGACTGTCCTGGTCAGGGCGGTCCCTCCGAGGATATTGGCGGATTTGAGGGTACGACGGTCGCGGGCCATATTGTCGCCGGTATCGACGGCGATCCGGCCAACCTCTACTATGTCCGCTTGCACCAAGATATTCGCATCCTGTGCCGCATCGTTCGCGAGCTTGAGGGCATCGATCTTGCCCGTGTGTTTGTGAACGGCGCGTCGCAGGGCGGCGGTTTGGGCATTGCGACCTGTGCACTTAACAGCGAGCTTATCAATCGCGCCGCTATCCTCTATCCCTTCCTGTCAGATTTCCGCCTGGTCTGGGATTTGGATGCCGACGATATCGCCTATGAGGGCCTGCGCTATTGGTCGCGTTGGTTTGACGAGGATTCGACTCGTATCGACGAAGCCTATGCCAAACTGGCGTACTTCGATTCCAAGAACTTCGCCCCCATGGTCAAGTGCCCCGTCCTGTTTGGTACGGGCACGGCGGATATCGTCTGTCCGCCGGCAACGCAGTTTGCGGTCTATAACAACCTGACCTGTGAAAAGCGTCATGAGTTCTTTGAGGGCTTTGGCCACGAAGAGATACAGGACTTTGACGATATGATCATTCCGTTTTTCTGCGAGGGAGGGGAGGCTCATGTCTAAGTGCGAGAGCAATGTTGGCGAGCTGATTGTCCCCGACCTTGTGGGGATTCCCGGGACGGTCTCGTCAAGGCTCTCTGATTTCCGGGATTGGCGCGGTGATGCTTCTGCGGATGTTTCCGAATTAGAGATAGCCGCTTCGGACCTTGAGGTTTGCGGGCCGACTATTACGGCGATCGATTTCGCCAATCCGTATGCCCGCTACTCCGAGGTTTCCTTTGAGCTTGGTGGCGATGTAGTCCACGCACGTTTGATCGAGCCTGCCGGTCGCGCCCGGGCATCCGAGCTTGTGCCGCTATGTCTGATGTTTCACGACATCGACCGACCCGTGCGGGGATGGCATCACATGACGAGGTTTGCGGCCATGGGATATGCCGTGCTTGCACTGGACGATGAGGCGATTGGACCCAGCGATCTGCGGCAGGAGATTACCTCGCCTGCTTTTGTCAGGCGCGTCCGTTGGGGCTGCGCGTTGGCGAAGGTCGCACGCAATCTTGATGGCATTGACCCCGACCGCATCTTTGCATGGGGCGAGGGTCTTGGCGGCGGAGTCGCGCTGGCGGTTTCTGCTCTGGACGAGCGGGGCCTTGCCTGCACGGCGGTTGCCAATCCAATTCCCGGCGGCCTCGAGGCTCTGTCGTCTCGGGTGCGCGGATCGGTGCTCATGGGCACATCACTCATGGATGCCGTGAGCGATCCCAAGGGCCAGTTTGCCGTATTCAACGGTCTTGAGTGTGACCGGAGGCATATCATCTATGCCAAATACGCTCACGAGCGCATCAATGCGTTCGAAAACGAAGTCGTCGACTTCTTTAACCAAACGTTCTACCCGTGTTCTTTGGCCTAGGCGGCCTGGACACTGCCAACAAGAGTGGGCGGCATAGGGCTGCCCGCCAGACAACTAAGGAGATTCTTGTGGCAACTCAGAAATTCACCGGCGTTATCCCTCCCGTCGTTGTTCCCGATACCGAAGATCATCAGCTCGATGTTGTCTCCTTTGAGCGTAGCATCAACCGCATGATCGACGCCGGCGTCGATGGCCTGTTCTTCTTGGGCTCTTCGGGTGAGGTCGTCTTCTCCACCGATGAGCGCCGTCGCCAGATCATCGCCGAGGCCGTCCGTATCGTCGACCACCGCGTGCCTGTTCTGGTCGGTATCATCGATACCGAAACCGAGCGCATGATCGAGCACGGCAAGGTCGCTCAGGAGCTGGGCGCCGACGCGCTTGTCGCCACCTGCCCGTTCTATGCCCTGCAGGGCATGACCGAGGTCGAGGAGCACTTCCGCATCCTGCACGAGGAACTCGACCTGCCCATCTTTGCCTATGACATCCCCGTGTGCGTCCACACCAAGCTCCCCTGGAAGCTCCTTGCCAAGCTCGGCGCCGAGGGCGTCCTGGCCGGCGTCAAGGATTCCTCGGGTGATGACATCTCGTTCCGCTACCTCGTTCAGGAGAACGAGAAGAACGGCCATCCGATGAGCATCCTCACCGGTCACGAGGTTGTTGTCGATGGCGCTTACCTCGGTGGTGCCGACGGCTCTGTCCCGGGTCTCGCTAACGTTGAGCCCGAGGGCTACGTGCGTCAGTGGAAGGCCGCTCAGGCTGGTGACTGGGCTACCGTCAAGGCTGAGCAGGATCGTCTCAATGAGATTTCGCACATCTGGGACGTCACCTCGGGCGTCCAGGGCTATGCCGGTGGCGTCGGCGCCTTCAAGACCGCTATGAACCTCATGGGCATCTTCGACAGCCCGACCATGCCGCGCCCGGTGAAGGCCATGACCGGCGAGAACGTCGAGGCTATTAAGAAGGTCCTCCAGGACAACGGTCTCCTGTAAAGCTTCCCCGGGCACCCGATCTTGGGGCTCAAGCGGTCGAGCGTGACCCATTAGGTCAACGCCCGACCACTTTCACCCCAACCTCGGGCACCTGGGAAACCTTTATCATGCTGCGGCGATAACACCGCCTTCATTTCCTGTAGTTGTTTTTATCTCCTAAGGAGAACGACATGGAGAACAAGTACGTCTGCTCTGTCGACATCGGCGGAACTAAGATCGCGACCGCCATTATGGAGTACCCGGCTGACGGCAGCGTGCCCCATCCCGTATTTGAGGCCGAGGTTCCTACTGAGGCCCAGGAGGGCGGCGAGGCCGTCTTCCAGCGTATCGAGGCGTCCATCAAGGCCGCTCTTGAGGCGAATCCCGATGTCGAGGTTCTCGGTGTCGGTATCGGTGCCGCAGGCGTCGTCGATCCCAAGACGGGCGCCATCGCGTATGCCAACGAGATCATGCCCGGCTGGTCCGGCGTTCAGTTGGGGCCGCGTCTGCGCGAGGACCTTGGTCTCCCCGTTGCCGTTGTGGGCGACGTGCAGGCTCATGCTCTGGGCGAGGCCCACTGGGGCGTCGGCAAAGGCAAGTTCTCCGTTTTGTGCTTGGGCATCGGCACGGGCATCGGCGGCGCATATGTCGAGAACGGCCGTGTGATGCAGGGCTTCCATGGTGCTGCCGGTCATATGGGCCACATCGAGTGCTCGGCTGCCGCTGGCATTCCCTGCGCCTGTGGACGTTCCGGTCATCTTGAGTCGGTTGCTTCGGGCACTTCCATTGGTCGTATGTACGATGAGCGCTTTGGCCGCGTCGACCCCAGCCGTCCTTCGGTCGGTCGCGACGTGAACGACCTGTGCCGTGCGGGCGACGCAAAGGCGACCGAGGTCATCCATGACGCCGGCTTTGCGCTGGGCGCCAGCTTGGGCTCGCTTGCCAACATCTTGGATCCCGAGGTTATCGTGCTTTCGGGAGGTGTGATTCACCAGGGTCCCGATTGGCGTTCGCAGACGTGGAAGGATTCGGTGCACGAGGGCTATGCCAGCCAGGCGCTCGATCCGCTTCAAGACACGCCGATTCTCATCGGGTCTCTGGAGGGCGATGCTCCGCTCATCGGTGCCGCCGAACACCTTCTTGCGTCGTTGAAGTAAACATAACTACCAAGTGGGCCTTCTGAGGTGCCGCAGATTGACGTGAAAGAGGAGCGAAGCGTAGTTCGGTACGCGAGCGACGGTTTGAACGTCAAGGTGCGGTGTCTCAGAAGGCTGTTTTGAGAAAGGTTGAGTCGAACATGACCGTTGATCCTTTGATCCAGTCCCTGAAGGGCAAGCTCGTCGTGAGCGTTCAGGCCTATATGGGCGAGCCGCTTCGTACGCCCGAGACCATGGCTCAAATGTCTCGCGCCTGCGAGCTTGGCGGCGCCGCCGCCATTCGCTGCCAAGGCCTTGCCGACATTGCCGCCATTAAGGGTCGCTGTGAGGTTCCTGTTATCGGCCTGTGGAAGGATGGGCACGAGGGCGTCTACATCACGCCGACGCTGCGTCATGCTCGCGCCTGCGTTGCCGCCGGTGCCGACATCGTGGCAATTGATGCCACTGATCGCCCACGTCCCGATGGCAAGACCGTCGAGGACACCTTCCGTCCGCTGCACGAGGAGGGCGTGCTCCTGATGGCGGATTGTGCCACCATCGAGGACATTCGCCGTGCGGTTGATATGGGCTTTGACCTGGTATCCACTACGCTTTCTCACGGTGTCGCCGCCATCGACTGCACCATGGCCGATGGCCCTGATCTGCCGCTCCTGCGTCAGGCGACCGAGGAATTCCCCGGTCTTCCCATCATCTGCGAGGGCCGCGTGCACACGCCCGAGGAGGCCCGCGCCGCGATCGATGCGGGCGCCTGGGCAGTTGTCGTAGGCACTGCCATTACGCACCCCACGAGTATTACAAGTTGGTTCAAGGCTGCGCTTGAGGCGTAAGACAGGCCTCGTATCCGCTTGGGGCGGTATACTCAATAAAGGCAATTGATCGCGCGGGATCCGCT
>CABRLT010000020.1 GCA_902471785.1 uncultured Collinsella sp. | reverse complement strand
CAGAACTTTGGCGCGCGCAACTACGAGCGCATGCGCAAGGGCTACCATACGTCGCTCGTGCTGTCGTTTATGCTCATTGGTGGCCTGTCTGCCGTGCTGCTGGTGTTCTCGGGCCCGCTGTCGCGTTTGTTTGTCGACGATGCTTCGATTTCGGCGTACACCACGACTATCCTCCATTTCATTGCGCCGTTCTATGCGATTTTCTCGATTATCGAGAACGCCTCGGGTTCCATCCGCGGCGCCGGCGTGAGTTTGCAGCCTATGATGCTCACCATCTTTGGCACCGTCGTACTCAGAGTGATTTGGGTGTTTGCGATCATGCCCTTCGATCCGTCGCTCGAGCATCTACTGCTGGTCTACCCCGTAACCTGGCTCATCACCGCAACCATGTTCACCATCTACCACCACAGCGGCAACTGGCTAGGTCGCGCCACCGCCTAGCTCATCCGTCGGATACCCCTGATAAGTTGCGGTGAAATAGTTCCTGAAAAGCCCTTGCGGACCGTCAAACAAGTACTATTCCACCGCAACTTCCTTATGAGCTGTAGGTGTTGGCGGAAAACGAATCAATTAGTATTCGATGCCCTGACGGGCTAGGAGGCCTTCGTCGAAGTAGTGTTTGACGGGTCGCATTTCGGTGACCAGGTCCGCGAGGTCTGCGAGGGGCAGCAGGCCGCGGCCGGTTAGCACGAGCTCCGTGGTGGCGGGCTTTATCGCAATCAGTTCCTCGACATCCTCTCGCGCCCCAAAGCAGCCTTCGTCTTGCCCTTGCCGTCGCCTGTATAGATTTGAACCTTGCCGACTTACAGTGATGCCATCTCTGTCCTTTCGTGCCCGGCGTCGGTTTATCGCCGTCCGGGTTGGGTATTCTAGAAAGCATTATCAACCCCAGTAGATGGAGTTCAAGCAGATGGAGATGGATGACAACAAACGTAGACGGAATATGATTCTCTACGTGCTCATCGCCTTCGTCGTCTACCTCGTGCTCTCGACCGTTCTGTTCCCCAACATCGGTCACACGCAGCAGATTACGAAGACCGATTACTCGACGTTTGTCAAAGCGCTCGATAAGAAGAGCGTCGACAAGGTCGAGTACAACACGGACGATTACTCGATTTATTACACCAAGAAGGGCGAGGACGAGAACATCGCCTACAAGACGACCGGTGTGCCGAATGACGCGGGCTTTACCGATCGCGTGCTTGAGTCTGGCGCTTCGCTGGAGTCGGTCGTTCCCGATAACAACTCGGGTTTGATGACCTACTACCTGCTCACACTCATTCTTCCCATGGCGATTTTCTTCCTCATCGGTTGGTGGCTCAACCGCCGCATGAAGAAGGCTATGGGCGATGACGGCCCGTCGATGAACTTTGGCGGCGGCGGTTTTGGCGGCGGCGGACTGGGTAAGTCCGGCGCGCGCGTGATCGCCTCCAAGGACGTGGGCGTGACCTTTAAGGACGTCGCCGGTCAGGAAGAGGCCAAGGAGTCTCTCAAGGAGGTCGTCGACTTTCTGGAGAAGCCGCAGCGCTACGAGGAGATCGGCGCCAAGCTGCCGCGTGGTGCTCTCCTTGTTGGCCCTCCGGGTACCGGTAAGACCCTGCTTGCCAAGGCTGTTGCCGGCGAGGCCGGTGTTCCGTTCTTTAGCATTTCGGGCTCTGAGTTCGTTGAGATGTTTGTCGGTCGCGGCGCTGCTAAGGTTCGTGACCTGTTTAAGCAGGCCAAGGAAAAGGCACCGTGTATCGTCTTTATCGATGAGATCGATACCATCGGTAAGAAGCGCGATGGCGGCGGCTTTAGCGGCAACGACGAGCGCGAGCAGACGCTCAATCAGTTGCTGACCGAGATGGATGGCTTCGATAACCACAAGGGCATCGTCGTCCTTGCTGCCACCAACCGCCCCGACAGCCTTGACCCGGCTCTGTTGCGTCCCGGTCGCTTTGACCGCCGCATTCCCGTCGAGCTGCCCGATGCAGACGCTCAATCAGTTGCTGACCGAGATGGATGGCTTCGATAACCATAAGGGTATCGTTGTCCTTGCCGCAACCAACCGCCCCGACAGTCTCGATCCCGCTCTACTGCGCCCCGGTCGTTTTGACCGCCGCATCCCCGTCGAGCTGCCCGATCTGACCGGCCGCAAGAACATCCTCGAGCTGCATGCCAAGAGCGTGAAGACCGAGCCGCCGATCGACCTGACCGCGATTGCCCGCGCCACGCCCGGTGCCTCGGGCGCCGACCTGGCCAATATCATCAACGAGGGTGCCCTGCGCGCCGTTCGCGAGGGTCGCAAGCGTGCAACCCAGGACGACTTCGAGGAGTCGGTGGAGGTCGTCATTGCCGGCCAACAGCGTAAGTCCACGGTGCTGTCCGACCACGAGAAGCAGGTCGTTTCTTATCACGAGATCGGCCATGCCATCGTTGCCGCTCGCCAGAAGGGCTCTGCGCCGGTCACGAAGATCACCATCGTGCCGCGCACGAGCGGTGCTCTTGGTTATACCATGCAGGTCGAGGAGGACGAGCGCTTCCTGACGACGCGCCAGGAGGTCTTGGACAAGCTCGCTGTCTATTGCGGTGGCCGCGCAGCCGAGGAGCTCATCTTTGGCGAGATGACGACCGGCGCCGCCAACGACATCGAGCAGGCCACCAAGCTCGCCCGTAATATGGTGACGCGCTTTGGTATGTCCGACGAGTTTGGCATGATGGCGCTCGGTACCGTGCAGAACGCGTATCTCAATCAGGACACGTCGCTCACCTGCGCCCCCGGTACGGCCGAGCGCGTGGACGCGATTGTCGCCAAGCTGATCGAGGATGCGCACGACCGCGCTTTGCAGATTCTGAAGGAGAACAAGTTTAAGCTCCACGAGCTGGCTCGTTATCTGTATAAGAAGGAGACCATCACGGGCGAGGAGTTCATGAACCTCCTCACGCGCGAGAATCCGCTGATGCCCAAGCAGCAGTAAAGCCGCGGCCGAGCCAGTAAACGCCGACGCCCCATTTGAGCAGCTTTCTCAAGTGGGGCGTTTTGCTTGAGAGGGATGGAAATGAAGATCGTGGTGAGCGCCTGCTTGATGGGCGAGAGCTGCAAGTATAACGGGCTCGACAACTACCATCGCGAGTTGGTCGAGGCCTGCGAGCGTACAGGGACCGAGGTCCTCTTGGTGTGCCCTGAGGTCTTTGGGGGCCTGCCCACGCCGCGCAAGCCGTCCGAGATTGTGAACGGAGAGGTTCGTACCTGCGAGGGCATTTCGGTCGATCGCGAATTTCGCCTGGGTGCCCAACGAGCGCTCGATATGTGCGAGCAGGCGGGCGGGCCGGAAGAGATCGCCGCGTGCATCCTGCAGGACCGTAGTCCCTCGTGCGGCGCGGGTCGCATCTACGACGGAACATTCAGCGGCACCCTTACGGCGGGCAACGGCGTCTTCGTTGATTTACTGCTCCGCCACGGTTATCGCGTGATCCCGGCTAGCGAGTTCGACCCCAGCATGCTGGAGCAATAAAAAACCACCACAAAGGTGCTGCTCCCTTGTGGTGGTTTTGGCCTGGGTCTAGAGCGTGTGGCCGTAGGCGTTGGCGGCCTTGATGGCGGCGGCGAATTTTTCGTCGGTGAAGGGCTCCGGGTTGCCTTGCTTCCACTCGTTGGTGGCGTGTGCGTGCTCGCACAGGGCAGGGATATCGGTCTCGGAAAGCCCGACCTGCTCAAGCGTTACGGGCAGCCCCATCTGCTTGTTGAAGTCAGCATAGCGCTTAAGGTTCTCGGTGTCGCCCGTGTAGGCGAACAACACCAGCACGCCCAGGCTTACGACTTCGCCGTGCAGGTAGGTGCCCTCACGCGGAATGCTGCAGGTGGCGTTGTAGAACGCGTGCGCCACGCTCGAGTTGTAGTAGTAATCGTTCTGGTTGGTCAGGTTCGAGACATAGCCCGTGTTGACCACGATGTCGAGCGCGATCTGCTTGACGGCCTCGCTCGACAGATTCTGACGAACGTCCTCAAGACCCTGAACACCGTAGGTAAACAGCGGCTCGGAACAGGTGTGGGCAAGAGCCAGGCCAAGGCCGGCGGTGTGCTCCAGGTCGCCGGCGCTCGTGGCGTACTCGACTTCGGGCTGCTTGGACAGGGCGTCGCCCACGCCGGCCCAGAAGTACTCCGCCGGAGCCTCGGCGATGATCTTGGGATTGATGAAGATGTGCGCCGGTCGGTTGGGGTACGAATAGCCCTCGAGCGATCCATCGTCGTTGTAGACGACGGCAATGGCGGTCGCGGCGGAACAGTTAGAGCAAATCGTCGGCACCGTAAAGACAATCTTCTTGAGCTCGATTGCCGCTGTCTTGACGGTGTCGAGTGCCTTGCCGCCGCCACAGGCGATAAGCACGTCTGCCTGCTGGCAAGCGGGGGAGTTCACGACCTTGGCGATATTGGCGCGCGTACTGTTGGTGCCGTAGACGCGCGTCTCCAGAATCTCGACGTCGGTACCTTCAAGCGCCGCCTCGATGCCCGGCAGCGCCGCAGCTAGGGCTCGCTTGCCACCAATGATGGCGACTTTCTTCGCGCCGTACTCCGCCAGTGCGGCGGGCAGCTCGGTAAAGCAATCCTCGCCGACGGTGTAGTCGCTCATTCCGATTGTGCGCATGGCAGCCTTCTTTCGTTCGATAAAGTGCTTTCAGGTATTTTGCTCCTAGTGAAGGCTTGTAATAGCGAGAAATTTCGAACGTATAAAACCAGTGTTGAGGGTTTTTTGCCGACGCGGAACGTGCTAGCATACACCGCATAAGCGTTGATGGGGACGAGTAGTCGGCCGTCCGCATGCCACAGAGAGCGGGGAGCGCTGAGAACCCGTGCATGCGACCGATGAAAATCACCCCGGAGCTGCGGTCCCAACGGACGTGCCGCGCAGGCACGTCTTAGTAGATATCGCCGAGATGGTCGTCGATACAGGCCAGCCGAGTAACGGATGCGAGCGCGCGAATACGCGGGCGAGGGCATCTAAGCTGGGTGGTTAAACGAAGAGCTTTTGCGGGCATACAGCCCGTTTTTGTGGCGCTTCGTCCCAGCTTGTAGGGACGGGCGCTTTTTTGGTGCCCAACGGGCGTGCGCGCCCACGACATGAAAGGGGTACCGTGGCAAACGAGTACAAGCAGACGATGAATCTGCCCAAAACCGGTTTTCCCATGCGTGCCGGTCTTTCCAAGTCCGAGCCCAAGCGACTCAAGGACTGGCAGGACAACAAGGTCTACGAGCAGGTTCTGAAGAAGAACGAGGGTCACAAGAAGTTCGTGCTGCACGACGGCCCTCCGTACGCCAACGGCCCGATCCACATCGGCCACGCCATGAACAAGATCTCCAAGGACATGATCAACCGCTACTGGATGATGCAGGGCTATGAGGTTCCCTATGTTCCCGGTTGGGACTGCCATGGCCAGCCGATCGAGCATAAGGTCGAGGAGAAGCTCGGCACCGAGAAGTTCAACCAGACCTCCACGGCTAAGATCCGTGAGCTTTGCAATAAGTTCGCTGTCGAGAACATCGAGCTGCAGAAGGCCGGCTTCCGTCGCCTGGGCGTGCTCGGCGATTGGGACAATCCCTATCTGACGCTCTATCACCAGCATGACGCCGCCGACATCGAGGTTTTCAAGGCCATGTTCGACAAGGGCATGATCTATCGCGGTCACAAGCCCGTCCACTGGTGCAAGCACTGCCATACCGCACTTGCTGAGGCCGAGATTGAGTACTCCGACGAGACGAGCCCGTCCATCTTCGTGCGCTTTGAGATGACCTCCAAGCCCGTCGGCCTCGAGAACTTCGACGGCCCGGTTGACTTTATCATCTGGACGACCACGCCGTGGACCATCCCCTCCGACCAGGCAGTTTCTCTCAAGCCCGGTGCCGCCTACGTCGCCGTTGAGCACGACGACCGCGCCGAGGTCATGCTCGAGGACCTGGCTCCCAAGTGCTGCGAGGAGTTTGGCTGGGAGTACACCCCGGTTGTGGTCGACGGCAAGCCCTATGTGGTTCCCGCCGAGACCTTCCACCACATCCACTACAAGCAGCCGATCTTTGACGGTGTTGAGGGCGTGGCACTGTTGGCCGATTACGTCGGTGTCGATGACGGTACCGGTATCGTCCACAACTCGCCCGGCCACGGCGTCGACGACTACTTTGCCTGCCTCAAGGAGGGCATTACCGACATCTGCATGCCGGTCGATGATGACGGCAAGTTCTACACCGGCGAGGAGTTTGGCACCGGTGGTCCCTTCAGCGGCATGGATACCGATGAGGCCAACCCGCACATCATCGAGTTCCTGCGCGAGCGCGGCACCCTGGTCCTCGAGAAGAAGATCACGCACAGCTATCCGCACTGCTGGCGCTGCAAGCACCCGGTGCTCTTCCGTGCTACCGACCAGTGGTTTGTCTCGATGGACAAGACCGGCTTGCGCGAGCAGGCTGGCAAAGAGGTCCGCGAGAACGTCAAGTGGTATCCGGCCCATGCCGCCAACCGCATTGGCGCCATGGTCGAGCAGCGTCCCGACTGGTGCATCAGCCGCCAGCGCAACTGGGGTGTGCCTATCCCCAGCTACACCTGCGCCGACTGCGGCGAGAAGGTCATGAACGACGCTACGCTCGACGCCGTCATCAAGCTCTTCCACGAGAAGGGCTCTGACGCCTGGTTCACCGACGCTCCCGAGAGCTACCTGGGCGAGGCCTGCGTCTGCCCCAAGTGCGGCGGTCATCACCTCAAGGCCGATAAGGACATCCTCGACGTGTGGTGGGATTCCGGCGTGTCTTGGAAGGCCGTCTGCGAGTATCGCCCTGAGCTTGAGTACCCGGCGGACGTGTATCTTGAGGGCTCCGACCAGCACCGCGGTTGGTTCCAGAGCTCGCTGCTCACCTCGGTGGGTGCCAACGGCCATGCTCCGTACAAGGCGGTCGTCTCGCAGGGCTTCACACTCGATGGTCAGGGCCGTAAGATGTCCAAGTCGCTCGGCAATGTTATCGACCCCAATAAGGTCTGCGACGAGATGGGCGCTGATATCATCCGTCTGTGGGTTGCCTCCGTCGACACCAGCTCTGACGTCTCCATCGACCACGAGATTCTCGCTCGTACGTCCGATGCCTACCGTCGTTTCCGCAACACGCTGCGCTTCCTGCTCTCCGAGCTCGAGGGTCAGTTTGAGCCCGAGACCGACGGCGTCGCCTTTGCCGACCTGCTGCCGCTCGACAAGCTCATGGTTGCCCGCCTGACTCAGGTTCAGGCCGAGGTCGACGACGCTTACTCTTGCTACGAGTTCCCGCGCGCTTACCGTGCGCTTTATGACTTCGTGGTTACCGAGCTTTCCAACGTGTACCTCGACGCCCTGAAGGACCGTCTGTACTGCGATAAGCCCGGCTCGCTCGAGCGCCGCAGCGCCCAGACCGTGCTGGCCGAGCTCTTCTCGATGCTCATGCGCGACCTGCAGCCGATCCTGTCCTACACGGTTGACGAGGCCATGGCATATGCGCCCGCTGGCTGCGTCGATCACCAGAAGTACGCCGCGCTGCTCGATTGGTACAAGTCGCCCATCACGGTCGACGAGGCCAATGAGTTCGAGGGCGTGCTCGAGGCTTCGCTCGAGCTCCGTAGCGCCGTGACCAAGGCCCTTGAGGATGCCCGTTCTGCCGGCACCTTCACCAAGAGCCAGCAGGTCCGCGTCAAGGCGGTCGTTCCCGCCGAGATGTACGCGCTGCTGACCGGTGATAAGGCCGTCGACCTGGCCGAGTTCTACATCGTCTCCGATGTTGAGCTGACCCAGGGCGAGGAACTCTCCGTTGCCATTGAAGCTGCCGAGGGCGAGTGCTGCGACCGTTGCTGGAACTACCGCACCACCGTCGGCGAGTACAACGGCCACGCACATATCTGCGAGAGGTGTGCGAATGCCCTTTAAGGCACGGTAACTCGGCATTTTAGTTATAGGTAGAATTTGGGCGCCTTCGGCCCATTTGCTCCGCTGAATAAAAGCGGCATTCTGTTTTTCGGAATGCCGCTTTCTTTTTATGCTGGTTATTTCGCTTGTGTTGGTGGATATGTCGTGCGCTCTGCATGTGGCAATATAAGATGGATAATTGCGTTAAACGGAATTCGATTGTTCTGAGGGCAGGGGATTGATTTGGGTCGTACTGGGGATATGACGCCGCCTTTGCGTTGGCGGTTGGGTGTTGCTGGTGGGGTGGCGCTGGTTGTGCTGCTTGTTGACCAGCTGACCAAGCTTGCGGTTCGTGCCGTGGGCGACGCTTTGCATGTGACTGTTATCCCCGGTGTGATCGACTTTCTATTTGTCCGCAATATCGGAGCCGCCTTTAGCATGGGCGAGGGTCATGGCGTCGCGTTCGCTGTGTTGGCGCTTGCGGTCATTGTCGCCATTGCCGTGTACTTGCTCCGTGCGCCTCAGCTCGCTCGTCTTGAGGTGGTAGGCATGGCTATGGTTGCGGGTGGCGCCATCGGCAACGCGATCGACCGTCTGGCTTTTGGCTTTGTGACCGATTTTATTGCCACCACTTTCATCGACTTCCCTGTCTTTAACGTGGCCGATATCGGCATTACCGCGGGCGTCGTGCTCGCACTCATCGGGTACATGTTCTTGAGTCCCGCTGCTCGCGAGGTCGATGCGACCGCTGAGCTCAACGCCCGTGACGAAGCCCGCGCCAAACGCAAAGCCAAACAGCGTGGGGAGCGTGCCCGCAAGATTCGCGAAAGGAATGAGCGTTAATGGCCGACATCCATATTCTTGTTGCCGACGATTGCTCTGGCCAGCGTCTTGACGCCTATTTGGGCGCCAACGATGGCTGTCCCACGCGCTCTGCCTGCGCGCATCTGATCGAGGGAGGCGCCGTTGCCGTCAACGGTGAGACTTGTCTCTCTAAAAAGTACGCCGTACGCGCCGGCGATCGCATCTCGGTCGACTTGCCCGAGCCGCACGACCCGACCGACGTGATTCCCGAGGCCATTCCCCTCGATATCCGCTACGAGGACGACTACCTTATCGTGCTCTCCAAGCAGCGGGGCCTGGTGTGCCATCCCGCCCATGGCCACGAGAGCGGCACCCTTGCGAACGCTCTGGTCTACCACTGCGGCATCGACCATCTGGGTGCCGTACAGGGTGAGGACCGCCCCGGGATCGTGCATCGTTTGGATCGCGATACCTCGGGTCTCATGCTTGCGGCAAAGGACGACGACACGCAGCGCGCGCTTCAAAATCTCATTCGCACGCGCACGCTCGATCGTCGCTATATCACGCTTGTCCACGGGCACATCGCCATGGACGAGGGCACCATCAATACCGGTATTGCCCGTTCCACGCGCGACCGCGTCAAGATGGCGGTTTCGGACGATCCTTTCGCGCGTCAGGCCATTACGACCTTTAAGGTCCTTGAGCGCTTTGATTCCACGCGTTTTGATGACGGCTATACGCTCGTCGAGTGCCACCTGTTTACGGGCCGCACACATCAGATTCGCGTGCATATGCGCCATATCAACCATGCCTGCGTGGGCGATCCGCTCTACGGCAAGTGCGATGCACGCGCCGATCAGGGTCTGACCAGGCAATTCCTTCATTCCTGGCGCGTCGCATTCGACCATCCCGTGACGGGGGAGCGTATTGAGTGCCGCGATGAGCTGCCGTGGGATCTTGCCGCGGTTCTCGACGACCTGGCTCCTCGCTCACTCGGTCGTACTGCCGCTGGCGACGAAATCGTTCCGCAGCTCGGTCTTCTCGAAGCCTAGCCAGTATTAGGTGGTTTCTTGAACTCGGTAAGCCTGCGGTAAGATATACGGTTGTTTACGTAACGCGTTCTCGGGAGCCTGCATGCTCGCCTTTTTACAAACCAACACACCCATCGTGGTCTTCAACCAGATTGTCGTCACGCTGCTCACGGTCTGCTTTCTGTACCAGGTGGTCTTCTTTGTCATTGGCGCTCTTCGTGGCGAGGTCGCGCCTCCCAAGGCCAAAAAACTCCATCGTTATGCTTTCTTTATCGCGGCGCATAACGAGGAGGCCGTGATCGCCAACCTTGTTCGCTCCATCAAGGACCAGGATTATCCGTCCGAGCTTATCGAGGTCTTCGTGGTTGCCGACGCCTGCACCGACAACACCGCACAGCTCGCGCGCGAGGCAGGTGCCATTGTTTACGAGCGCAATGATCTTGCCCGTAAGGGTAAGAGCTGGGTCATGGACTTTGGCTTCGACCGCATCCTTAACGAGTATCCCGACACGTTTGAAGGCTACTTTATCTTCGATGCCGATAACGTTATCTCCCGCGATTACGTGTCCAAGATGAACGATGCCTTTGACCAGGGATTCCATGTGGTCACGAGCTATCGCAACTCCAAGAA
>CABRLT010000019.1 GCA_902471785.1 uncultured Collinsella sp. | reverse complement strand
AAAGATAATACGATGCAACCTTGGGGGCTGTCAACGAAAACCTCTAGATACACGGTGCCGGGCGTATCTATATGCCTTTGACCTGCAGTTTTGTTGAGTTTAGATATGAAGGACGGTGGATTTGGCTGCACTGGTGACATTTCCCAAGGGAACACTTTGGCACGGTAGAGTACGCCTACAGCATCGACCTTCGATAACGACCTTCTTGCACTATTACATAGGTCGCGATCGGACTTTTCCGGCACGAACGAGCGTGGATTTTCTCCCGTTTGAAATCGAGCGTGGATAATCTCCCTCTTTTAGCACGGCTTCGAACCCAAAGTGGCAGATTATCCACGCTCATTCATTAAGCGGGAGATTTTCCACGCTTGTACGTCCAGAAATCCACGCTCAAGGTAAGCAGCTGGGTCCGCTCCCGCCTTTGTCTCGATCTGTAACATTTAGAGAGCACTTTCTCCCCTATCTGTTACAGATTGAGATGTTTCGCAGAGACTCTGGCTTACGTCTCATTCTGTAACAGTACGAACGGTTTTCCGCTCTTTCGTGTTACAGATTAAGACATTTATCTATTCTCGCCTTACATCCACGACATAAGCCCAGTCGATAACGTCGTAGTCATCATCGCTTCGCCAGACGACACACTTGGGTCGTGAATCCACTTGGGCCGCATCGTCCCTCGCCGCTTGAGGACGACCCGCAAAGAAGCGCTCAAGCTCAGCTCGCGGCAAGATAATCCCTTGCACGCTCCTGCCATCCGCAAGACACACACGCGCCCAGCGACCAGCCTTTTCATATAAGAGCCAATTGGCAACCCGCGAAGACTCGCCACCAGGCATCCTTTCCCCTGGGATATCGGGAACAAACATGGGGTCGACCTCCTCCAGTTGAGCAAAGCCCATCCCCTCCAAACGCGAACCAAGTTTCTCCTTAGCGTAACCGCTCAGCTCGCGCTTGATCATGCCTGCAATACGGCGAGCCGTCCTACCATGGGGATCAAACCGGCTGCACCCGCGCTCATAGGCAGCCAGCGCATCCATAAGCACGTAGACCTCGCTCAAATTGAGCGGCAGCGCCAGCGGGTGTACCGAGGACCTGAATTCGCCGCGATATCCAAACTCCTCGGCTACGCACATGCCGCCGATACGCACGCCATCGCGAATCCTGGCACGACGTTCCCCCACCGCGTTCTTGCTGCACAGCAAAACGTTATAGGCAATATCTTCCTGTGAGCGCTCTTCGTGGGAAACGGTGAGCATAATCAGGTCTGCCTCTTCACCGCCAATAAAGGAATCCTTGAGCTCGTAGCCCTTCATGCCTTTGTTGGACGGCTCGGCTGCAAGCAGCGCAAAAAGCTCGTGCACCTGATGGTAGAGCGCAAGGCGTCCCTGCAAATATGGACCATCGGGACCATTTGCATACGCCTTGATATGCATGCGCAAGCTCCCCGTATCGACGGGCGCAGCCTCCATCTGGCTAATAGCATATCCCTCGCCTGGATGGGAAACCATGTCGTTAAGCTCGACCGCATCTGGCATGTTTCTTTTTATGTACTGTCCAAGCAGCATTGGTGGCGCCCGCCTTTCTAATCTTTAACCTATCGATATTTTCTCTTCGAGTCCATCTCAAGATAGCGCTGGATTTTGTCGAGCGACAGATTGGTCCGGCCCAGGGACTCTGCCGCCGTCAAAATCTTCTGTGCAAGATTTGATCCAAAGTAGTAAATCACATCCCCGTTGGCGATTCGCTCAACGTATTCGTCTCCAATTTTGTTAATGAGAGAGAAAAACTCGGGGCACAGCAGGGGATAGCGCTCAGCTATTTCCGTAATCCCCGCATGGCCAAAATCGGCAACGTCCTCGCACTGCCGCTCAAGATCTTCGATACCGTGGCCATTAAGGCCGCGCCCGCAGGAAAAAGCAAGGCCGCGAGACAGGGCAGTTTTGACGCGTTGCCCCTGCTCGTCCGATAGCTTTCCACCCAGCAGGGCTCGCATCATGATCTGGCAGCAAGCGTACGTAGGTCGATAGAGAAAATCGACACGTGCATCACTGGGCATATGGCAATCGCTGCTCAGAGGAAAACAACCGTCTTCTCGTTGCGACTCGAGAATGACATCGAGGGACTCGCGCCAATCCTGATCGTTATCCAAGCCATAATCGCGAAAGTAGCGCAGTAGCTGCATCTCCATATCCATGGCACGGATGCTGATGATCGGCTTATTTGTTGCCCTGTCCTTGCCGGCAATGTCGCAAAGAGAGTAAATCATGGTCTTTTTCCTTTCCGTAGACCCTATGCCAACGATTTCCTTTCGTTGGCTTTGTTGACTCCATTCTCTTTTACAAAGCTATATCCAACGACCAAGCATTGCTTGGTTATTGCAGGTGACGGGAAAATGGAGCCAGACCACGTAGGCGCCTACCTAAAAAGAAACGGGCCCTGTCCCACAAGGGAACAGAGCCCGAAACTCTCATGGAGCCAGTGACAGGAATCGAACCTGCAACCCACTGATTACAAATCAGTTGCGCTACCGTTGCGCCACACTGGCACACTTGGCGCTTTCGCGCGAAGCCTGTTTAGAATAAAGGAATTGCGGACGAGGCGCAACAGGCCCTTTGACCGACCACATCTCAAAACTATTCGTCAGAACGAATAGTTTTTATTACAATGAAGAAGATAAAACTATTCGTTCTGACGAAGGGTTTCGCGATGTTGACCACGAAGGAAGCTGCAGAGCTACTCGACATCACCCCGCGCAGGGTGCAAGAGCTCATAAAAAACGGAGCGCTTGAGGCACGCAAGGCTTCTGGTGTATGGCTCATCGACAAAGACAGCGTCAACGCACGACTCCGCTCCGTGACCAAAACGGGGGGACGCCCCCGTCGAGGCCATGGAAAAAGCGAGATTACGTTTACCCTCATGAACCGCACGCACGAAGTCGCCCAGCTGGTCTACAGCACATCGCGAAAAGACTTTACCCACATCGGTGCCGACATCGATTACATCCACGCCCCTATTGGAGTACTTGGCCCCAATAGTCCCGTGTCGCTCGACTCTTTCCGCATTTGGTGGCGAGGCCGCGGTATCCCGCTCGCACGCATTGGGCTAGCCTCCCTGCTTGCAGAAGCCGCAGTCGATGTTCCCGATGAACTCGTACAGCGAAATCTTGGCCTCTCCTTATCCGACCAGTATTGGATTAGGCCCCAAGACTCCGGTCTCGCGTGGAAAGATATCAATTTCTTCAATAATGCTTTTGATGACGTCTCGCTAACCATTGCACCCTTCGCCCCAGAGGGCAAGGCAGCTGCTGCAAAGCCCGACAACACCTCGGACGGCAATCTTCAAAAGTACTGGACATGCGAGGATGACCGTCGAATTCTCCACAAAGCAGGTGCGCATCTAAACCAGGAACCTTATAACGAGCTGGTGGCGACTGCACTTCACCGTCGCATCCTAAACGCTTGCGATTATGTGCCTTACTCGCTCGAGGGCACGGGCACTTCCGCCCTGAGCATATGCAATGTCTTCTTAACTGATGAAGAAGAGTATGTCCCTGCGTTCTATGTAAACCAGCATGCAAATGCAGACGAGCGACTAACCGATTACGAACGGTATGTAGCAAACTGCGAGGAGCTTGGAGCGACAGTTATAAAAGACGCCCTTGACCGCATGATCGTATGCGATGACATCATTGCCAACTACGATCGCCATTGGCGCAACTTTGGCCTCGTGCGAAACGTCAACACGCTAACCTGCAGACCTGCCCCCATCTTCGATTCGGGCTCATCGCTCTGGTGCAACATTTCTCTTGAGGAGCTTAGGGCGGGAGAGCACAGTTTTACCAGCGCACAATTTCATTCAAGCCCCGCCAAACAAATGTTGCTCGTCGAGGACATGGGCTGGTTTGACGGCGACAAACTCGAAGGCTTCGTTGACGAGGCAATCGAGATTCTGTCCAGAAACGACGCGCTCACGGCAAGGCTGCCATATCTAAAAGAGGCGCTTACATGGCGCCTCCGTAGAATGATCGACATCGCTGAATGGAGTTAGCGAGACAGCGTCGCGCCGTCAGCTCCCCTACCGTCCGCGCAACGCCTTGAGCTTGGCCAGCGCATCGGGGCTCAGGCGGCTGCCCAGGGTCATCTTGATCTGCGGGGCTTCCTCGGCCTCGTGAACGTCGTTATCGATCTGTTTGATCTCGTCCACCAGCATGCGGCTCGAGATGCGCGTGACGCCCTTGCCCATGACGACGGCCTGGATCGTGCCGTCGCTCGACACCACGGAGCACGCGCGGCCCTCCTCGCGCGCCTCGATACAGAGCTTCTGCACCACGGTATCGGCCGATACGCCCGTCGGCGAGAACTCGATGCGCACGCCACGGGCCGGCAGGTTGGGGCGCTCGCTGGAGATATTGCCCGCACCGTCGAACACGATCACAGCCTCGTAGCGGCCCTGGGCAAACGCCGCAACATCGTTGATGAGCGCGGTGCGCGCCATATCGTGAACGTCGCTGGAATACGGATCATCGGAATGGTCGTACACGAGCTTTTCGTAGCGCGGCGTGCAGTGAATCACGTTGTAGCCGTCGACCACCAGCAGCTCGGGCTTATTGGAGTGCACCGTCGAGACCGGATCGGCGATGGCCTGCGCAAACGCATTGCCGCCCACGCCATAGGTCGCGGCCGAAACAATCGGCTTGGCCGAGCCTTCGCCAAAGCGCTTGGCCTTGGACTTGGCGCGGTTCTTCTTGGACATGCGCTACTCCTCCCCCATGAGCTCGCCGGCATTGCGGCGCAGCCACTCAAAGCACAACGCCGTCGTTGCCTGGGCCACGTTGAGACTCTCGGTCATGCCACGCTGGGGAAGTTTGGTCAAAAAGTCGCATTTCTCGAGCACCAGGCGCGAGATGCCGTCGCCCTCGGAGCCCATGACGAGTGCCACGCGACCCTCGAAGGGGGCGTCCCAGCAACTGCCCTCGGCGTGCTCGGAGGCACCGCCCACCCAAAAGCCAGCGGCCTTGAGGTCATCGAGCGCACGGGCGATATTGGGAACCTGCGCGATGGGCAAATGCATGACGGCGCCGGCTGACGTCTTGTAGCTGCCCACGGTCACGCCGGCGGCGCGCTTGTTGGCGATGATGACGCCCGCGGCGCCCACGACCTCGGCGGAGCGCACGATAGCGCCAAAGTTACCGTCGTCGGTCACATGGTCGAGTACGATGACGAGCGCCGGACCGTCGCCCGCACGGTCGAGAATATCGGCGACATCGGCATAGGGGAAGTTGCCAACCTCGAGCGCAATGCCCTGGTGAGCGCCATGGCTCGACAGCGCATCGAGCTGTGCGCGCGGCACGTACTTAATGCGGACACCCGCGGCGTTGAGGTCATCGACCAGGCGCGACAGGGCGGCATCGCGCTCCCCGCCCTCGGCAATGAGCGCGCACTTGACGGGAAAGCCGGTACGCAGCGCCTCGGCGGCAGCACGGCGACCTTCGATAAACTCACCCTTGGGAATCTGAACGTTGTCGCGGTTGCGATCGCGCTGCGGACGTGCGGCCTGGGTGCGATCGCGCTGGCCCTTGGAAGCGGCAGCGCGATCATTGCGGCGAATCGGACGCGAGCCAGAAGCAGCCTGCTTGCCGCCACGAGACGCGCGCTTGCGATTGTCGGCCATAAAGCGACCTCCTTAAATAGATAACAAACAAGAATCGACCGTCCGAGCCACGGCACCTTGCCTTTCAATCGTCGGACATGACCACCAGGTCTATGCCCTCCTCTTTCAAGGCAATCTGCCGCACCTCGAACGGTCGACAAATACTAGAGAGTCTTAATACGAGTGCCCGCGGCAGTATCCTCGATCGTCAGGCCCAGGTCCTTGAGCTGGTCGCGGATGGCATCGGCCAGATCCCAGTTCTTGGCGGCGCGAGCCTCGAGAATCTTGGCAGCTGCCTCGTCCACATCGTCACCCGTGTAGGCAACCAGACCGGCGGCAACGCCCAGCAGGCCCAGCGGCAGCTCGACCTTGGGCTCGGGAAGCTCAACGCCAAACGTATCGAGCAACTCGGCCAGGGTATCGGCAGCGGCAAGCGCGGCGGCCTTGTCGGCAGCGTCGCCCGCCTGCTCCAGGTACTGGTTGCACTCGGTCACAAAGCCAAAGACGGCACCCATGGCACCGGCGGTGTTAAAGTCGTCGTCCATGCACTCCTTAAAGGCAGTACGAGTCTCGGCGGCCTTGGCGACAAACGCCTCGGCGGCAGCCTCATCGGCGTCGGCCGTCGCGTGGCTTGCAGCCCAGCGCAGGTTCTCGACCGTGCCGGCGATACGCGTGAGCGAGTTCTCGGCACCCTCCAGGCGCTCCCAAGAGAAGTCGAGCGGCGAGCGATAGCTCGTCTGCAGCATCAGCAAGCGCAGAGCCGCGGCAGAGTGCTGCTCGAGCACCTCGGCCAGCGTAAAGAAGTTACCGAGCGACTTGGACATCTTCTCGCCGTCAACCAGCAGCATGCCCGTGTGCATCCAGGTGTTGGAGAAGCCCTGGTGCCAGGCGCAGGTGGCCTGGGCGCACTCGTTCTCGTGATGCGGGAAGGCAAGGTCGGAGCCACCGCCGTGAATGTCGATCGGGGTGCCCAGATAGCGGTGCACCATGGCGGCGCACTCGGTGTGCCAACCGGGACGGCCCTCGCCCCAGGGGCTCGGCCAGCTGGGCTCGCCGGGCTTGGCGGCCTTCCACAGGGCAAAGTCGAGCGGGTCGTTCTTGTCCTCGTTCTCCTCGATGCGCGCGCCCACCATAAGGTCGTCGATGTTGCGGCCCGAGACCTGGCCGTAGTTGGGATCGCTGCGCACGGCAAAGTACACATCGCCGTTATCGGCTGCGTAAGCGTGGCCCTGCTCGATAAGCGTCTTGATCATGGCGATCATGGGGCCGATCTCCTTGGTGGCGCGGGGGCGCACGTCGGGATCGAGCACGTTGGCGGCGCGCATGACGCCGATGAACTTGTCGGAGAACTCCGTCGCGACCTCGGCAGCCGTACGGCCCTGCTCGTTGGCGCGCTTGATGATCTTGTCATCGACATCGGTGAGGTTCTGTGCGAACGTGACCTCGTAGCCGCTCGCGATGAGCCAACGGCGGATCACGTCAAAGCTGATGAACGTGCGGGCATTGCCGATGTGGATGTTGTCGTAGACCGTGGGGCCGCACACATACATGCGGACCTTGCCGGACTCGATGGGCTGGAACTCTTCCTTTTTATGGGTAGCGCTGTTGTAGATACGCATTCGTTACTCCTTAGCGGTTTTCTGTAGCAGGCAGACGGCCCAGGCGCCAATTCCCTCGCCTTGGCCTTCCCAACCGAGCTTTTCGGTCGTAGTGGCGGCAACGCCCACGTTTTCGACGTCAACGCCCAGAGCATGGGCAAGGTTGGCGCGCATGGCATCGCGGTGCGGGGTGATCTTGGGTTGCTGGCAGGCAATGGTGCAATCGGCATCGACAAACTCAAAGCCCAGCTCGCGCGCATAGTCCATCACACGGGCAAGCAGCACCATCGAGTCGGCACCCTCGTAGGCAGGATCGGTGTCGGGGAACAGTTTGCCGATGTCTCCCCCGCGGCAGGCGCCCAGAATGGCGTCGGCCAAGGCGTGCGCGAGCACATCGGCATCCGAGTGGCCCAGCAGGCCGCGCTCGTAGGGAATGTCGACCCCGCCGATAATACATCGACGCCCCTCCACCAAACGGTGGACGTCGTAGCCGTGGCCAATGCGCAGGTTACTGAACATGGGGAAGGTCCTCTCCCTCGGCCATGCGGCCAAGCAGAATCGCGGTTACGGGACGCAAGTCCTCGGGTACCGTCACCTTAAGGTTATCGCGTGGGCTCTGGACGCAGCGGACACGCCCGCCCATGCGCTCGACCAGCGACGAATCGTCCGTGCCGATAAAGCCCTCGGCAATCGCCGCGGCATGGGCGCGCTTCATAGCGTCGACACTAAAGATCTGCGGCGTCTGTGCAGCCCAATAGAGTTCGCGCGGCGGTGTCTCAACGATGTTATCGCCATCGACGATCTTGAGCGTGTCAATCGCGGGCTGACCGCACACGACACCGTCGAGCGAGCGGTCACCCATGAGCACGTCGATAGCGTGGTCGATGGCCTCGGTCGTAATGAGCGGACGAGCGCCGTCGTGAATGGCGACGTATTCAAAGCCTGCCGGTACCGCATGCACGCCGGCTCGGGTGGAATCCTGACGGGTATCGCCGGCATCGGCAAAGCTGATGGGCGTGTCATAGCCAAACGGGTCGATGGCCAGGCGGCGCATCTCGGCACGGCGCTCGACAGGACACACCACCACGATGTGGCCGACCTTGTCGCTCCGATCAAATGCGCGGATGGACCAGCTCATGAGCGGACGGCCCGCTACATTGACGAGCTGTTTGCCACCGGGGTTACCAAAGCGCTGGCCGCTGCCACCGGCAACGACCACGGCGCATACGGGCGCCATTATGCGTTCCCCTGTTTGGTGCCCTTCATGCGGTACAGCGAGTCCGCAAGAATGGCAGGGTTGTTAACGCCAAAGTCGCCTAGGCGCTCCGGGTCCTCGCTGATGTCATCCATGAGCTCCTGCAGCGAGCCGTACTCGTCGACAATCTTCTCGGCCACGCCGTCGCGCACGACGGACACGCGCGAAAGCGTGCGCAGGCCCAGCGGCGTCATGACGGAGTCCTCGTCCAGGTCGTCATAGCCCAGAACTGCCGCCACGTGCTGCGGGTCGGACAGGTCCTTAGGCGTCATGCGGCTCAGCTCGGCGCGGATCTTCTCGGCGTTTGCCTCGGAGGAATCGCTTGCGTAGTCGCGGATCATCAGGTCGTATTCGGTATCCATGCTGGAGCCCGCGAGCTGCTCGAGCTGCATCTGCACGAGCTTGCCCTGGTTACCCAGCTTGACGATGCAATCCTTAAGCTCGGTCTTTGCCTGTTGCATGATCTCGAAACTCGAGAAGATGCCGGTGATGTCGGCGAGCGTAACGTAGTCGTCGAGCTCAAGGGTCGTCAGGCGCAGCAGGGAGCGATCGAGCGACTGACGGGTAGTCTGGAGCGTGGCGACGAGCTGGTTGACCGAGCTCATGATGGTGGTGACGGGCTGGATCTCGTAGCTCTTGCCGTGAACGTACACGTTGACGACGGCACGACGAGCCGAAACCGAGATCACGATGGCGTCGGTGAGCACCGACATGCGAGCGGCAGTACGGTGACGCATGCCCGTCTCACTCGTGGCGAGCGAGGGATCGGGATTGAGGTGGAAGTTGGCACGCAGGATCTGGGTGAGGTCGCCATCGATAACGATGGCACCGTCCATCTTGGAGAGCTCGAACAGGCGGTTCGAGGTAAACGAAATGTTGAGCGGGAAGCCGTCGTTACCGGCGGCGAGCACGTTTTCGGTGTCGCCGACGCAGATAAGGGCGCCCAGGTGACCGGCAATGATCATGTCGAGGGCGGTGCGGATCGGCTGACCGGGGGCAGTCAGGCGGATGGCCTGTTCCATACGCTTTTGCAGCTCGTTCTTATCCAAGGCATCGCTCCCATCGTATACGCTCCATAAACGTCAATAAGTTTCTCACGGTTTGCCCCTGTGACGCCCGCAAAATCCGATGCTTACAGAATGAGCGAACACAGCTGAGAGCCCCAATCCAAATGAGCTGCTTATGTGGTAGCATCGGGATTCGCATAAATGAGGGAGTAGTCGCGTGATCGGGTTCGCCTCCGGTGGCGCGGCAAGTCAACACACTGGCCGATGCGGCCTGGCTTGCCTTAATGAACGAGACTCGTGGCTGTGCGCGCAACGCGTACGCCACGAGTCTTTTTTGTTACTCCCCCAAGAGGTACACGCGGGCCCGCCCGCAGAGAGGGAGCCAGACTATGGGACTCGCAGAGCTCGTGTTGCTCGCCGTTGGCCTTTCGATGGACGCCTTTGCCGTATCCATCTGCAAGGGCCTTGGCATGAAGAAGATCAACCTTAAGGTCGCCGTAGTGCTCGGCCTGTTCTTTGGCGGCTTCCAGGCAGGCATGCCCGTGATCGGATGGGCGCTTGGCAGTCAATTCATGAGCATCATCGGCCCCATCGACCACTGGATCGCCTTTATCCTTTTGGCCTTCATCGGCAGCAAAATGCTGTGGGAAGCCTTTACCGAAGACGAGGATGAAGACGACGGCAAGGATGCCGAGAAGATTGAACTGGGCGAGTACCTGATCCTCGCCATCGCCACCTCAATCGACGCCCTGGCCGTGGGCATCTCGTTTGCCGCGCTCTCGGTTGACATCGTGCCCGCTGTATCGCTTATCGGCGTCACAACGTTTATCTTCTCCGTCGCCGGCGTAGCGATCGGCCACACCTTTGGCGCGCGCTACGAAAAACCCGCC
>CABRLT010000018.1 GCA_902471785.1 uncultured Collinsella sp. | reverse complement strand
ATCGTCTGCCGTAATGGGAGGCAGACACGTACGAAAGGTAGAAGCAAACATGGCCTTTACCAAGAAGACCGTCCGCGACATCGATGTCGACGGCAAGCGCGTTCTCGTCCGCGTTGACTTCAACGTGCCTATCAAGGATGGCGTCGTTGGCGACACCACCCGTATCAAGGCTGCCCTGCCCACCATCAACTATCTCGTTGAGCACAACGCTCGCGTCATCCTCATGAGCCACCTCGGCCGTCCCGAGGGCACCGGCTTCCAGCCCGAGCTGTCCCTCGAGCCCGTCGCCAAGAAGCTCGCTGAGCTCTCTGGTCTCGACGTTGCCTTTGTCGCCGACACTTACGGCGAGAAGGCTGCCGAGGCTGTCGCCGCCGTCGAGCCGGGTAAGGTCCTCGTTCTCGAGAACGTCCGTTTTGACAAGCGTGAGAAGAAGAACGACCCCGAGATCGCCAAGAAGCTCGCTTCCTATGGCGACGTCTTCGTTCTCGATGCTTTCGGCACCGCTCACCGCGCCCAGGGTTCCGTCGTGGGCCCCGCCGCTTACCTGCCTGCCGTCGCCGGCTTCCTGCTCGAGAAGGAGGTCGACACGCTGACCGGCATCTTCGCCGAGCCCGAGCGCCCCTTCGTCGCCATCGTCGGCGGTTCCAAGGTTTCCTCCAAGATCGGCGTTCTCGATCACCTCATCGATTCTGCTGACACCCTGATCATCGGTGGCGGCATGGCCTACACCTTCTTCCTGGCTCAGGGCCTGTCCGTCGGTCAGTCCCTCAAGGAAGAGGACTGGGTCGAGCGCGCTGGCGAGATGCTCAAGAAGGCCGAGGAGAAGGGCGTTAAGATCCTGCTCCCCATCGACAACCGTGTTGCCGATCACTTTGGCGAGGACGCTGTCCCCGAGGTTGTCGCTTCCGACGCTATCCCCGACGACCGTGAGGGCATGGATATCGGCCCCAAGACCGAGGAGCTCTACGCCGAGGCCGTCAAGGGCGCCAAGACCGTGTTCTGGAATGGTCCCATGGGCGTCTTCGAGTTCGACAACTTCGCTCACGGCACCCAGGCTATCGCCGAGGCTGTCGCCGAGGCTGACTGCACCTCGATCATCGGCGGTGGCGACTCTGTCGCAGCTGTCAACAAGTTTAACCTGGCCGACAAGATGAGCTGGATCTCCACTGGTGGTGGCGCTTCCATGGAGCTCGTTGAGGGTAAGGCCCTGCCCGGAGTGGAGGCGCTTCTCGATGCCTAATCGCACCCTTCTTATCGCTGGTAACTGGAAGATGAACAACGACGTCGCCGAGGCCGCCAAGCTCGCCGACGAGCTGGCTCAGGCTCTGCCCGAGGTTCCGGCCGGCGTCGAGGTGCTCGTCTGCCCTCCGACCATCGACATCACCACGGTTCATGACCGCATTCAGGCTGCCCCCATCGCCCTCGGTGCACAGAACGTGTACTGGGAGGCCAAGGGTGCCTTCACCGGTGAGTCCTCTTGCGACATGCTCAAGTCCGCTGGCTGCACTTACTGCATCATCGGTCACTCCGAGCGTCGTGACTACTTCCATGAGACCGACGAGGACCAGAACAAGAAGGCCAAGGCTCTCGTTGCCGCCGGTCTTGTTCCCGTCTTCTGCTGCGGCGAGTCCCTCGAGGTCCGCGAGGCTGGCACCTATGTCGAGCACGTCGTGAACCAGGTCAAGGCCGGCCTTGCTGGTCTTGAGATCACCTGCCCCAAGCAGGTCGTCGTCGCCTACGAGCCCATCTGGGCCATCGGCACCGGCAAGACCGCTACCGCCGAGGACGCTCAGGAGGTCTGCGGCGCTATCCGTGAGACCCTCAAGGAGATGTTCGGCGAGGAGCTCGCCAACGGCATCCGCGTTCTCTACGGTGGTTCCGCCAAGCCCGGTAACATCGCCGAACTCGTCGCCAAGCCCGACGTTGACGGCGCCCTCGTGGGCGGCGCTTCGCTCAAGGCTGCCGACTTCGCCTCTATGGTCGTCAAGGCAGGCGAGTAGGACATATGGCACAGCGTCATCTTCCTGCACTCCTGATCATCATGGATGGTTGCGGCCTTGCTCCGGCCGATGGCGAGAACGCCGTCGCCGCTGCCAAGACGCCCTTCCTTGATAGCCTGTACGAGAAGTACCCCCACACCACGCTCGGCGCTTCGGGCGAGGACGTGGGTCTTCCCGATGGCCAGATGGGTAACTCCGAGGTGGGTCACCTCAACATCGGTGCCGGACGCATCGTGTTCCAGGAGCTTTCGCGCATCAACAACGCCATCAAGGACGGCTCCATCGCCAAGAACGAGGTTTTTGTCGAGGCTATGGACGACGTCAAGGCTGACGGTAAGACTCTCCACCTCATGGGCCTTATGAGCCCTGGCGGTGTCCATTCTCACATGAACCACGTCGAGGCTCTGGTCAAGATGGCTGCCGAGCACGGTGTCAAGACCGTTCGCGTCCACGCCTTCATGGATGGTCGCGACGTTGACCCGCAGTCCGGTGCCGGTTACATGAGTGAGTTCTGCGCCTTCCTGGCTAAGATCTCCGAGGAGACCGGTTGCGACGCTCGCGTTGCCACCGTCTCGGGCCGTTATTGGGCCATGGACCGCGATAATCGTTGGGAGCGCATCCAGCGCGCCTACGACGTCATGGTCAACGCGTCCGATGCCGATACCGACCCCGTTGCCGGTATCAAGGCCTACTACGAGAAGGATCCGCGCGGCGACGAGTTCGTCGAGCCCTTCGCTGCCCACAACGAGGGCATCCACGAGGGCGACGCGGCCATCTTCTTCAACTTCCGTCCCGACCGCGCTCGTCAGATGACCCGCGTGTTCACGGACAAGGAGTTCGATGGCTTTGAGCGCGAGCAGATCAAGCTTTCGCACTTTGTGACGATGACCGAGTACGATCCGACGTTTGACGTCGAGGTCGCCTTCCCCAAGACGTTCCCCGAGAACGTCCTGGCCGACGTTATCGCCGCCAATGGCCTGAAGCAGCTGCACACCGCCGAGACCGAGAAGTACGCCCACGTGACGTTCTTCCTCAACGGCGGCATCGAGGAGCCCAAGGAGGGCGAGGAGCGCGTGCTCGTCGCTTCCCCCAAGGTCGCTACCTACGATCTGCAGCCTGAGATGAGCGCTCCCGAGGTTACCGAGAAGCTTGTCGCCGCCATCAACGAGGATCGCGCTGATTTCTACATCGTGAACTTCGCGAACTGCGACATGGTTGGTCACACCGGTGTCTTCGACGCCGCCGTTAAGGCCGTCGAGGCTGTTGACGATGCCCTGTCCAAGGTTGTCCCGGCGATTCTCGCCAAGGGCGGCTTTGCGCTGATTACCGCCGACCACGGCAATGCCGATCACATGTTTGACGTTGCTTCCGACGGTTCTAAGCATCCGTTTACGGCTCACACCACCAACCGTGTGCCGTTCATCATCGTTGATGAGAAGGCCAAGCTCACCGGTATCGAGGACGGCCGTCTTTCCGATATCGCTCCGACCATGCTCACCATGGCTGGTATTGAGCCTTCCGCCGAGATGACGGGTCGCGTGCTCGCCACCGAGGCCTAATAGAAAACAAATTCCGTTTTCTAGTAAGGGGGTTGTCCACGACTGGACAATCCCCTTTTTAATATTTCTGCCATTTCTGCCCCGTACCTAAATGGCGGGTGGGGGAGTGCTGGGGGTTGTGGTACAGTACTGGAGTTTGAACTGTTCTATTAAGGAGCTTATCTATGGGTCCGTTCCAGATTCTTCTGTTTGTCGTTTGGGCTGTCTCTGCCGTGGCGCTGACGATTCTCGTCCTGATGCATTCCGGTAAGGGTACCGGCGTTTCGGATATGATCGCTAGCTCGCTGTATAACTCCAGCTCTGCCACGGGCGTCATGGAGCAGAACCTCGACCGCCTGACCGTCATCATGGCTGTCGTGTTTGCTGCGTGCGTCGTGCTGTGCATGTTCTTCTTCCCGCAGGGCATCGTGGGCTACTAAGCATCGGCGTATATACGTTTGCAATGGGTCTCGCATGTGCGGGACCCTTTTTGTTTACATATTTGTAACAGAGTCAAAATATCCCCACATACTTCGCCCAACTAAAGAAATTCTCGACCGTTAACCGGAATTAGCCCCAAATCGTGTATAAAATGCGCTACTGTATTGCAAAACGTTGGTCCGTTGTGCATAACCAGCCATAGCGGCGGGCGGCGTTTTGATGGTTCGGATCGGATTGTTTCGACATGTGTCCGACTGAACATTTCTTTGTCCTATCTCATAAGGAGGATGGCATGGCTGATTCTATGTTCCACCAGCCCGTTATGGGTCGTCGCGCCTTTGTTGGCGGCACCCTTGCTGCGAGCTCCATGGCTTTTCTTGCCGCATGCGGCAAGAAGGGTGGCGACGCTTCCGGTTCTGAGTCCGGTTCGACGCTGAACTTCTACATCAACAACCCGGTCTGCATCGACCCCTACAATGTCCAGGAGGACCAGGGCACTCAGGTCGAGTACCAGCTCTTTGACGCTCTGACCTCTTATGACGCCGAGAAGGGCGAGATCGTTCCGCTGGCTTGCGAGTCCTTTGAGGCCAACGACGACGCCACCGAGTTTACCTTCAAGATCAAGAAGGCCAAGTTCCACAACGGTGACGACGTTACCTCCAAGTCCTTCAAGCTCGGTTGGGAGCGTCTGGTCAACACCAAGTCGGCCATCGCTACCGAGTATGGCCCTTCCGAGGTCTCCTATCATCTTTCCATGGTCGAGGGCTATGACGATCTGCTTGCCGGTAACGCCACCGAGCTCAGCGGTGTTACCTGCCCCGACGATGAGACCCTTGTCGTCAAGCTGTCTTCCGCTTACGCCGACTTCCCCTTCGTCGCCTCTCACCCGGCTCTGGCCCCGGTTCCCGAGTGCGCCGAGTCCGATGTCAAGAGCTTCTATCTTGCACCGGTCGGTAACGGCCCGTTCATGATGGACGGCAAGTGGGAGGATGGTCAGGAGATCAACCTCAAGAAGTTCGACGATTACTATGGCGACAAGGCCAAGATCGATGGCATCCACTTCCAGGTCATCAAGGACATGGAGACTGCTTACAAGGAGTTCCAGGCCGGTAACCTCGATGTCTGCGACGTTCCCGTCGCTCAGATCGATGCCGCCAAGAAGGATCGCGGCGTGTCCAAGGACGGCTACACCATGGGTGACGGCGAGCGCATGCTGCTCGGCGCCGAGCCTTCCACGTACTATCTGACCTGCAACACCACGGCCGAGCCGTTCAACAACGCCGACCTGCGCAGGGGCATCTCCCTGGCCATCAACCGTGAGGCCATCTGCAAGACCATCTATAAGGGTACCCGTACCCCTGCCGACGGCATTGTTCCTCCGGGCATCGATGGCTACAAGGAGGGCGCATGGGAGTTCTGCGCCTACGATGTCGACAAGGCTAACGAGTACCTCGACAAGGTTGCTCCCGCTGGCGCTAACGGGGATCGTGGCATTAGCGTGACCCTTTCCTACAACCAGGACGGCGGTCACAAGGAGATCATGGAGTCCATCATCGGCGACCTCGCCAAGGTTGGCGTTACCGCTGTCTCCGATACCCCTGAGTGGTCTGCCCTGCTCGAGCAGTATCAGAACTTTAACTATCAGTTCGGTCGTCTGGGTTGGATTGCCGACTACCCGATCATGGACAACTTCCTGTATCCGCTGTTCCACTCCGACTCCCTCGGTGGCGATAACCGCTCCGGTTACAACAACCCCGAGTTCGACGCCAAGGTCGACGAGGCTCGTACTATTGTTGACGACGAGGAGCGCGTCGCTAAGATGCAGGAGGCCGACGCAATGGTCGCTGCCGACTGCCCGGTCATCCCGATTATGTTCTACACGCACACCATCGTCGGCTCCGATCGCATCAAGCACCTCTATGTCGATCCGCAGAAGCATGCCGAGCTGGGTACCGCTGAGCTCGCCTAAGAGTTTGCAGCTTCCGTGAGGGTCAAGTATTTACGTAGACCTCATGGGAAACATACAGTTCTCCCTAACCTGGGGTAAACTGGCTGATGGTAATTTTGGGATGCCGGTCTGGCGATCGGCATCCCATTTAGGTTAATCCCTAGATAGGGGAGTGGTATGGGTAAGTACATCGTTAAACGTGTGCTTCAGTTCATCCCGGTGTTTTTGGGCGTTACGCTGATTCTGTTCGCCCTCCAGAATATCGTGCCGGGAGATCCGATCAAGCTGATCGGTGGAGACAAGGCTCTGTCCCCCGAGGTGGAGCTTCAGCTTCGCGTCCGCTATCACCTGGTCCAGTCGGACGAGGACGGCAACGCGATCCTTGACGAGAACGGCGACCCCGTTCAAACGTCGCTCGTGGACCGTTACTTGTATTACATGAACGGCCTGCTTCATGGCGATCTGGGCAATTCGTATCAGCGCAAGCTGCCGGTTACGGAAATCTTTGCCCAGAAGTATCCGTATACGGTCAAACTTGCCGCGTGCGCCATCGTGCTCGAGGCAATCATGGGTATCGGTGCGGGTATCATTTCGGCGGTTAAGCGTTATTCCTTCTGGGATATTTTGGTAACGCTCACCACGTCGATTCTCGTTGCCGTCCCGGCTTTCTGGCTCGGTATGTTGCTGCAGCTGTTCTTTGGCGTCATTCTCAAGGACGCCACGGGCGGTGCATTCTCCATGCCGATCTCGGGTGCCGGCGGTTCCAGCTCTCAGTATCAGGATTGGATGCACTATGTGCTTCCGACCATTACGCTGGCTTCGGTTTCGACCGCTTATGCCGCCCGCATTATGCGTTCGCAGCTGCTTGACGTCATGAACCAGGATTACATCCGTACGGCAAAGGCCAAGGGTCTCTCCAATCGCGCGATCATCATCAAGCATGCGCTTAAGAATGCACTCATCCCCGTCGTTACCTATATTGGTGTCGACTTTGGCGGCATGCTTTCGGGCGCCATCCTGACCGAGACGGTCTTTAACTGGCCCGGTATCGGCTATGAGGTCTATCGCGCCATTAGCATGCGTGACTGGCCCATCGTTATGGGCGGCGTTACGCTCATCGTTGTCGTCGTCATGGTGATCAACCTGCTCGTCGACATTAGCTATGCATTCCTCGACCCGCGCATCCGCCTTGGCGGTCCGTCGGATAAGGCCTAAGGGAGGTACGTCTCATGCAGGAAACTGATTCTCAGTCTCAGGAGCAGGCTACCGCCACCAAGGCCGCATCTGCTCCCGCCAAGTCCCGCACGCTGTGGGGCGACGCTTTTAAGCGTCTTCGCAAGAACAAGCTCGCCGTTATCGGTGTCTGCTGGATCATCATCGTCGTTTTGGTTGCCCTGACCGCAGATCTGTGGGCTAAGCCCTGGCTCGGTTCGCCGACGGCTTCCGACTCGACCACCATGGCCGAGACGTCGCTGTTGGCTCCGTGTGCAGAGCACCCGTTTGGCACCGACGCCCTTGGTCGCGACATTCTCGTCCGCGTTATCTACGGTGCGCGCGTTTCGCTGTCTGTCGGAATTATGGCCACCGCGATTTCCACGCTGATCGGTCTGGTCATGGGTGCTCTGGCCGGTTTCTACGGCGGCATCTGGGATACGATCATCATGCGCTGTGCGGACATCTTCCTGGCGTTCCCGTACGTGCTGTTCGTTGTCGCCATGATCGCCGTTATCGGCCGCGGTCTTCAGAACGTCTTTATCGCCATCGGTATTCTCGGCTGGCCTTCGATTGCGCGCGTCTTCCGCTCTGCGATCTTGACCGTCAAGGAAAACGACTATGTTGATGCTGCGCGCGCGATGGGTGCATCTGATGCTCGTATCGTCGTGCGTCACATCTTCCCGAACTCCGTCGCCTCCATCGTGGTCTACGCGACCATGAACATTGGTGGCGCCATCCTGACCGAGTCTGCTCTGTCCTTCCTCGGCATGGGCGTTATTCCGCCTACGCCTTCGTGGGGCTCCATGATTCAGGACGGTCAGCAGTATCTTCTGACCGCTCCCTGGATGATGATCATGCCCGGTCTGGCAATTCTCTCGACGGTGCTCGCCTTCACCCTGCTGGGTGACGGTTTGCGCGACGCCCTCGACGTCAAGATGAAGGACGCATAAGGATGAAGAAGAACAAGAACTATGTGGACCTGAAGGACCAGCCGGTTCCCGAGGGCCAGCATCTGCTCGAGGTCGATGACCTTAAGATGTATTTCCATACCGAGGACGGCGTCGTTCGCGCTGTCGACGGTGTGTCCTACACGCTCGATCGCGGCGAGACCCTGGGTGTCGTCGGTGAGTCCGGCTCCGGTAAGTCCGTGACCGCCATGACCATCATGGGCCTTATCTCGATGCCTCCGGGAAAGATTGAGGGTGGCGACGTTCGCTATCGCGGTCGTTCTATCCTCGAGATGACCGAGGAAGAGATGCAGCACATTCGCGGTAACGATATCGCGATGATCTTCCAGGATCCTATGACCTCCTTGAACCCGGTCTATAAGATCGGCAAGCAGGTAGGCGAGGGTCTTCGTCTGCACCGTGGCTACTCCAAGCAGGAGGCGCTCAAGCGCGCCACCGAGCTTTTGGACCTCGTTGGCATTCCCGAGCCCGAGAAGCGCGTCAATGAGTATCCGCACCAGTTCTCTGGCGGTATGCGTCAGCGCGTCATGATCGCTATGGCTCTTGCCTGCGACCCCGATATTCTGATTGCCGACGAGCCCACGACTGCCTTGGACGTTACCATTCAGGCTCAGATTATTGAGCTTATGCAGGAAATGCAGGAGAAGAACGGCAACGCCATCATCATGATCACCCATGACCTGGGCGTTGTCGCCGATATGGCTGACAAGATCATGGTTATGTACGCCGGCCGTCCCGTCGAGTTCGGTACTGCTGAGGAAATCTTCTACGAGAGCCGCCACCCCTACACCTGGGGCCTTATCCGCTCCATCCCGGAGCAGGCCATCGAAGAGAAGAAGCCTCTTACGCCGATTCACGGCAACCCGCCTTCGCTCATGAACCTGCCTGAGGGCTGCGTCTTCTCTCCTCGCTGCCCCTATGCGACGGACAAGTGCCGCAAGCAGCGCCCCGAGCGCGTTGTCACCGAGTCTGGTCATTACTCTGCGTGCCACTACTCCGGTGACCCCGAGTTCCTCAAGAACGCTCCTGAGACGTCCCGTACGCGCAAGGATTCCAAGAAGGGAGGCGAGGCGTAATGGCAGATACCAACGAGTGCACTCCGCTCCTGAAGGTCGAGCACCTCTCTAAGGAGTTTCCCGCTGAGTCCGGCATGTTCGCCAAGCGCTTCTCCAAGCGTGTCGTCTCTGCTGTAAATGACATCTCTTTTGAGATTTATCCTGGCGAGACCTTTGGTCTGGTTGGTGAGTCTGGTTGCGGTAAGTCCACGACGGGTCGCACCATCATGCGCTTGACCAAGCCGACCGCCGGTAAGGTGTTCTTCCAGGGCAAAGATGTTGCAGAGATGAGCAAGCATGAGATCAAGGACATGCGTCGCGAGATGCAGTTTATCTTCCAGGATCCTTATGCTTCGCTGAATCCCCGTATGACCATCGGCGAGATCGTCTCCGAGCCCATGACCATTCACGGCGTGGGCACCAAGGAGGAGCGCATTGAGCGTGTCCGTGAGCTTCTCGACGTTGTCGGACTGAACCCCGAGCACATTAACCGCTATCCTCATGAGTTCTCGGGCGGTCAGCGTCAGCGTGTCGGCATTGCCCGCGCGTTCGCTCTGAAGCCTAAGCTGATCATCTGCGACGAGCCGGTTTCCGCTCTGGATGTATCCATTCAGGCCCAAGTTCTGAACCTGCTCAAGGAACTGCAGGACAAGTTCGGTACCGCGTATTTGTTTATCGCCCACGACCTGTCCGTCGTGCAGCACATCTCCGATCGCGTTGCCGTTATGTATCTGGGTAAGATGGTCGAGGTTTCGGACTGGAAGACGCTCTACAGTGAGCCGCACCACCCGTACACGCAGTCGCTGCTGTCTGCCGTGCCGGTGCCCGATCCGGATATCCAGAAGACGCGCAAGCGCATCATCCTCGCCGGCGATCCGCCGTCGCCGCTGGATCCGCCGACCGGCTGCCGTTTCCACACGCGCTGCCCGATCGCGCAGGGCATCTGCTCCGAAAAGCTTCCTGAGTTTAAGGAAGTTGCACCGGGCCACTGCTGCGCCTGCCACTTCGCGGAGCCGTTCCCGATCAAGGAATCGCACATCGACCTGTAGTCGGTGAACTGTCCGGGCCCGCTCTGGAGTTGCCTTTCAGGACGTCCTCGACCATGGAAGCCCCCTTATCCTGCTCCTTCTGAGCTGCGGATAAGGGGGTTTCCTGGTCTGTGGAATGTCCTGAAAGGCAACTCCAGAGCGGGCCCTACGTTAACGCGGCGGAGGGGAGTGCGATTCCTTGATCGCTCACTTAATCTAATAGGAAATTGAGCGA
>CABRLT010000017.1 GCA_902471785.1 uncultured Collinsella sp. | reverse complement strand
TCTGACCCGCACCCGTTCACTGGGGGCTGTTTGTGTCTACCATACTATCCGTGGTCGCATGCCTTGCGTTTGGCACTCCGGCGAGCGGTGCGAAACCGCTCATGGACGGCAGACAAGTAACAAGCGTATTACAGATGTTTCTCCAGCAGCGCCTGAAGTCTTGCCTTGGGTAAGGCGCCGACCGAGCGGTCGACCTCCTCGCCGTTCTTAAAGACGATCAGCGTGGGGATGCTCATGACGCCAAACTTCATGGCCAGATCCTGGTTGTCGTCGACGTTGCACTTGGCCACGGCCAGCTTGCCGGCCAGCTCGTCGGCAACCTCGTCTACGATGGGCGAGAGCGAGCGGCAAGGGCCGCACCACGGGGCCCAAAAATCAACCAGTACGGGCAGGCTATCGTTGACGACAGCGTCGAAATTCTCGGGGGTAATCTGCTTAATGTCAGCCATGGTGACCTCCATAATGCGACGCGGCTCGGCCGCGTAAAACTCAGTACGACCGTGCTTATACCCAGCGGCTCGCAAAGCAACCACTCGCGGGCGGCTCTTTTATATAATGGTGGGCACGCAAACGATTGGAGAGCGCATGCCCACGTCACAAAGCCAGAAAAAAGAAGCCATCGCCCAGGCGACCGAGCAGGAGCTCGCATCGCTCGCGGACCGCGGCGTGCGTATCGCAGGAAATGCGTGCTCGCCGATTGTGCTGGTAAAAGGTGATTTAGACGATGCCGAGCGTGCGGGCGGCGAGCTGGCTGCCGGTCCGGACGGTGCTGCGCTGCGCAAAGCGCTCGGCGCCATCGGCTACGCGCCAGAGGATTTTTGCGTGCTGGCAAGTGTTGCCGGCGCGGGCGATGGGGCGGTTGCGACAGGCGAGGGCCTGCCGTGCGAGCTGTTCCGCGAGGCGCTCGAGGCCTTGGACCCCGAGGCGGTCCTGCTGTTAGACGATCGCGCGGCCGATACCATGCGCGAGACCTATGCCGACATGCTCGTGGCAATCGACGACTTCGATACCGCCATGCTCAAGCCCGGCTTGGTCGCCCATGTGCAGGGTCGTCGCGTGCTCGCGCTCGACGGTTTTGAGGCGGCGCTCACTGACAAAGCCGCCAAGCAGCGCATGTGGGCATACATCAAGCAGCTGACCCCGGCAGCCGCGCCGCTGTAGCGGACCGGAGCCGGCAAGGCGGCCTGACGGGTCGAGCGCGGCGCCGACTTGTCGCGCCCTTACATCACGGCGCGAAGCTCAAACCGGTCGCCGTTGATGCGAAACTGGCAGTTGCCGTTCATGCGTTCGACGGCAAGCTTAATGCTCTTGGTTCCAAAGCCGTGTCCGGTGTGCCCGGCTACGGGCATGCCGTCGACCATGCGCGGCGGGCGCCCAAACGTGTTGGAGACCAAAAGGAGCAGCTGCCCGTCCTCGCAACGCAGGTCCAGATCGACAAATCGCTTGCCCTGGGGAGCGGCGCTTGCGGCGACGATGGCGTTGTCCAGGGCGTTTGAGAGCACGCTAAACAGATCGACGTCGGCTACATGGACGCTCTCGGGCACGGCAGCGCGCAAATCGGCGGTGATGCCGTTTCGGTTGATATCGGAGCTAAATGACGAAAGCACGATATTGACCGTGTCGTTGGCGCAGTAGCGGCGCACGGCGGTGCGGTCGTTCGTCTCGCAGAGCTCGTCGATGCGCTCGAGTGCCTCGTCGATGCGGCCCTCCTCGATCAAAGCCGCAAGGCCGCGCAGGAAGTGCCGCATGTCATGGCGGAGGACCGAAAGCTCACGTCCAGATTGGCGCCAGGCCTCGAGCTCTTTGATGGCCGCGCTGCCGCGGGTCGCAAGCATCCAGCGCTCGCGCTCGGCGGTTTCCTTTGCCTCGTATTCGCGCAGATACACAGCAAGAAACATAAGGTAGAACGCGCAAAGCGCAAACGCCAAAAACTCAACCGTCACCACGGAGCCCGAGTGGAAGAGCGTGGTGTAGACGTTAGTGGCGTAGTCAAAGATGTAATAGACGAGCGGCAGGATGAGTAGAATCTCGAGCTCGGTGGGGCTTTTAACCGCCAGGCGCGGGCCGATGTCGCTGGCCCAATGCAGCAGGATTGCAAAGACGACGGCCGTGGTGATAATGCGTGCCACGTAGTACACGATTTGCGAGTCGGTGGCGGCGAGCGCGGCGATGCCCATCCAGTTGCTGAACTGGCAGCTCAGGTAGGCACTGGTAACGCCCAGCATAACGAGCAGCGGGCTCAGGCGATAGCGCGCGCACAGATAGATGACGAGCGGCAGATGCACGACGAACGGATATGCTTGACGGGCGAAAAGCTCGCCGCCGACGGCGTCGGCGAGGCCGAATGCGCATCCGGTTGCGGCGCCGACCATCACCAGCTCAAGCACGTGACGCCGGTTGATCTCGATGCCGCAGAGCGCCGCCGAGGCAAAAACGCCAAAAAATAGGGTCGTTGCGTGGTGGATTGCCCAAAGCATCATCTCGGTCGTGGGGAGCATTAGCACCTCCCGCCCTCGAACCGTGCCGCAAAGTAGGCATCCTGGAAACCCTGCTTGCAGCTGCGCGAAAGCGGGATGCACGCGCCCGAGCGCATGACGATGTCCGTGCGGTCAAAGTGGTCGATGTTGCGCAAGTTGACCTGGTAACTACGGTGGCATTTAAAGAAGGTGGCATTTTGTGCCAAACGGTCCTCAACGCTGCGGAACGACTCGAGTGCCTCGATATCGCGGCCATCGCGCAGGTGGAAGACCACGTGCTTGTTGCGCGCCTCGGCATATTCGATATCGGATAAGCGCAGGGCATGGTAGCCAAAGGACGTTTTGATCACGAGCTCGTCGGTTGCCGCCGGGCGCATGCTCGAAAGCTCGTCGAGTAGCTGCGCCGGGCGTTCGTAAGTCACGGGCTTGAGCAGATAGTCGAAGGCGCGGACCTCGTAGGACTCCAGTGCAAACTCGGGCGATGAGGTGAGAAACACCAGGCGCACGGCGGTATCGGCCTGGCGCAATTCGCGCGCGGTGTCCATGCCGTTGATGAGCGGCATGATCATGTCGAGCAGGATGATGTCGGCGCGCGATGCGGCATGGCGGGTTAGCAGGTCCTCGCCGCGCGTGACGAGCGCAACATCGACCGCCGTGCCCGTTTCGGTCGACCAGCGGTCGATCATCCGGTGCAGGCTATCTAGAAAAGCGACGTCGTCGTCGCAGGCGATGATCTTGAGCATTCGGGCCCCCTTAGTAGTTCGATTTTGCCACATTGGGTGCGCGCCGCCCGCGGAGGCGTGTCCCATTTGCGCCCCAAGGCGTGCAACTCGCGCCAAGCGGCAGGGCGTCAGTTTTGACGACCGCACAATACTCCATGGATACACATGTCAATCGATGCCGGCGGTCGGACGGGGAATCAGGCCGACCGCCGGCGCCAAGCGATAACGAACATCGCGAAAGCATAGGGGTAAGGGGAACTGTGATGAGGGAGAAGAAGATGGGGATGCGCACTGTGTTGACGCGCATACTGGGTATCGCCACCGTGGCCTGCGCGCTCGTGGCAACGCCAGCGGTGGCAAGTGCCGAGACGCAGGTCATGCCCGACGGAGTGAATGCCGAGGTGCTGTCGCTTAAGCAGGACGGCACCAAGCCCGTTCAAATTACTGAGCCGGGTAGCTATGTGCTTAAGACCGCCAAGGGTGAGGTCACGCCTACTTCGGGCTATACCATCGACGCCCCGGATGCGACTCGGATTAATCCTGTAAGGATTTACATCGATGGCACGGTCTACGTGAACAGCTATACGAACTCGTCGGTAGGTCAAAATCGATGGCTGTTCAACATCAAGCAGGGCAGCAATATTGAGTTCATCGGTGTCAATAATCCAATCATTAGCTTTCATGATGAGCGCGGAGGGAGTCAGTCCGTAAGCGGGTTTTTGACCGACCGATATTACGACGGTGGCTACAAAAATGCTTCGGGTGACATCTCGGTTAGCCTGGGGATTGGCGATGATTCGCAAGACCTCACCCTCTGGTACAGCAGCAGTATGGAACAAAAAGTGCCTGCGATTTCGCTTGGCAACACCAAGGGCAATCTGTCTGCAAATTTCAGTAAGCTGATGATTAAGGACTATGCTGGCAAGTCTGGTGCGGTAGCGGGCAATGCTCAAGAGTATGCCGTTCCCGTACATCTCTTTCGCGAAGGCCGGAATACGACTGGCGGCAACATCAACCCCTTCACGGCGACTTTTACCGACTGCGAGTTCTACGATACGTCTGGAGACTTCAATGGTGCTGTTTCCGTCGATGGCAACAGCAGTTTCAAGATGCCGAAAGACGGAAGCGCTGTCGCAAAATTGACGGCGACGTTCAACAATTGCAGCTTCAGCGGTCACAATGGGGAGAACGCGGGCGTCAGGCAGACGAACAGGAGTTACAACTCGGTCGAAGCGTCTCGTTATTTTGCTAATTCCTCTATCCTTAATACCTATGCTGTCGCCGGCGTGATGGGTGTCACCAACGCTACGGTCAACCTCAACAGCTGCGAGATGAGCAACTTCCACAGCACGCGCTCGAGCTCGGCCGACAGCACCTTGACAGTCGATGCCCTCAATGTTGCACGAAGCGCTCGCTGCAACATAAACGGTGGCACGATTGAACGCTATGGTGCACGCGGCAATACGTGCGTGGTATACGCCGCCGGAACCCTTACCCTCAACGGATCGCCGGAAATCGCGAGCTACTGGAAGAACAGTCACGCCGGCGATACTAATTATGGCGACAAGTACACTGAAGCTGATAAAGCTACGGGAACCGCCAAGAGCCTGTATGTCCCGAAGAAAAAGAGTGTCGATGCCAACGTTCCGGCGCTGAACATCGCGTCTGACTTCTCCGTGCGCGGAGGCTATGGAGACAATGTTTGGATCTCGATTGAGGAGACCGCGGACAGTAATGGCGTAAAGTCGCGTGTCCTTGGCACCTGCGAATCCAACAAGATCGAAGGCGTTGTGCCTGACGGCTCGTCCGAGAACGACGACAACTCCGACAAGTACGAGGTCGTGAACCTTAACGGCGACCTCACCTTCCGCGAGACCATTCATCAGCATAAGTGGAAGGTCGAAGCTGACGGTTTGGGCGTTCGTGCATCGTGCGTGGGCCCGTTCCGCAACGGCGAGTGTGAATATGGTATGGGCGAGGACGGCAAGCCCAAAAAGTACCTGACGGCCACGTACAAGCTCTCCATGTCCAAGGCAACGAGCTCTCAGAGCACTGAGCTTGTCTATGACGGCTGTCCGGTCAAGATTGCTTTGAATAAGGACGGCGCGTGGAATCTGGAGCAGATGGGCGTAACGGCCAGCGATGAATTCACGTGGTATCAGTGCAAGTCTCAGGCGGACGCCGAGGCATATAAAAACGGCACCAAGCTCAAGGGCGCCCCGACGGACGCCGGCTACTACTATGTCGTTACGAGCTTTAAGACTGCCTCTGGCCAGACGCTCGAGGGCAAGAAGTCTTTTGAGATTTCGCAGCGTCGCTTGGTCAAGAATCAATCCTACAAGTTCATCCTTAAAGACGGCGGTAAGGGTGCGGGCAAGTATGCCTATGACGGCAAGGAGCATCAGCCTGTCGTTGAAAGTGCACAGTTCAAGAACGGTGCCGGCGAGTGGGTCGATCTCGTTGAGGGCAAGGATTACGAGCTCAGCGCTCGAAGTGAATCCGGACTGAAGCAGACCGAGCCAGGGCAATACGAGTGCATTGTCATCGGTAAGGGCAACTTCACGACCGATGGCGGCACCACAAGTGTTCTGACGCTCAAATGGGAGATTGTTGACGTTGCGCGTTTTGACCTCGAGGTCACCGGCTTTGAGGGTGCCTATGACGGCGAAAAACACGGCATTACGGTCAACGTTAAGAACGACCCTGTTCCGGCGGATATGAAAATCGAGTACCGCGAAGACGGTGGCGATTGGACGACGGATAAGCCGACCTATCGCAATGCGGCCGAGTACACGACCAATTATCGCGTGACGGCATCTGACTACCTGACCGTTACGGGTAAGGCGACCGTGAAGATTACCAAGGCCGACCAGGAGGCGCCGGCTGGGCTCGTGGGCAATAATTGGACTACGTGCAGAAGTAATGACGGTTCCATCTCGGGCGTCACCAAGAAAATGGAATACCGCCACGAGTTGAGCAAGGACTACCAGAAGATAACGTCTGACGATAAGCTGACCGGTCTTGCGAAATCGGGAACGTATTACGTCCGCTTTGTCGAGGATAGCAACCACAATGCGTCTGCCGATGCCGAGGTCAAGATCGAGCCGGGACCCCATGCTGTTGCCGACAATGCAGCTTGGAAGCCGAATGGCGAAGGTAGCCACGTTAAGGTCTGCAAGTATTGCAATAAGACTCAGGAGCGCCAGCCCTGCAGGTGGAAATACGAGATCGTTACGCCCGCCACGCCCGAGGCCGATGGCGTTCGTCAAAAGGTCTGCAGGGTTTGCGGCGGCAAATGGGATGAAGAACGTTATACCTACGTGGACACTTACGCCCCCACCATTTATGACCTGTGGGTAGATAAGGCCTACTGTGAGAGCGTTTCGTTTGACGTGTTCGATGATCGCGACGAGACGGTGACGGTTACCGATAGCGGCAAGGAGCTCAAGGCTGGCAAGGACGGAAAGTACACGGTTAAGGCCGCTGAAGGCGATGCCGGTACTGAGCATGTAATCGTGGCTACGGACACTGCCGGCAATAAAGAGACCATCACAATTAAGATGTACGCCGAACATGCGTATGAATGGACAATCGACAAGCAGCCGACGGTTACCGAGACCGGCTCCAAGCACGGGAAGTGCTCCGTGTGCGGCCACGAGTCGGGCGCGGTAGAGATTCCGGCCCTGGCTGTTAAGGGTTACTCAGGCAAATATGACGGCAAGGACCACTCTGTCGATGCCTCGGCCCTGCCCGCAGGTTCCGTCGTTGAATACAAGGCTGCTGACGGCGGCTGGACGAGCGTTGCGCCCAGCATCAAGGATGTCGGCAGTGTGACGGTCGACTATCGCGTCACGATTGATGGCGCGGCGGTTGAGGGCCAGGTGACACTCGAGGTCGCTCCGCTCGCGATCACGGTTTCCGCTTTGGACGCCTCCAAGACGTACGGCGATTCTGATCCCGCGCTGGGTTGGGAGGTCACCAAGGGCAAGCTTGTCAAGGACGAGAGCCTCCAGGGCATCACCGTCTCTCGCGAGCTCGGCGAGGCCGTGCGCAAGGACGGCTACGCCGTGACGGTAGCGCAGTCCGAAGGCGCCAACCCCAACTACAAGATTACGTTCAAGGATGGCACCTTTACGATCGGCAAGCGCGAGCTCGCCGTAACGTGGGACACCACTACTGAGTTCACCTACGACGGCGAAGAGCACTGCCCCCAGGCGAAGCTCCACAACGTCGTCGGCGATGACAATATCTCCGCGTACGTCGAAGGCGCCAAGGTCAAAGCCGGCACCTACACGGCGAAAATTACCGAACTGACGGGCGACGACGCAGGTAACTACAAGCTTCTCGCCGAAGGCCTGACGTGTGAGTTCTCCATCAAGAAGGCACCCCAGGGTGCGCCGAAGGTCCAGGCCACGGCCGAGACTGTGAGCGGCAAGTCCGACGGTAAGATCACGGGCGTCGACGCTAAGATGGAGTGGCGAGCCAAGGGATCTGGCGAGTATCAGGGCGTGCCCGATGGCGTGACTGAGATTACGGACCGCGCCGTCGGCACGTATGAGGTGCGCTACCGCGCCGATAGTGACCACGATGCCTCCTCCGCCACCGAGGTTACCGTTAACGCTGGCGGCAAGTTTGTCGTGACGCTGCCTACCAAGCAGATCGGCTATACGATCACGGCGAACCCGGACGAGCTTGACTGGCACGGATCAACCACCCTCACTGTCAGTATCGAGAGCGGCTACTTTACTGACAACGACTCTTACGCCGTCAAGGTCAACAATGTCGTTGTGACGCCCGACGCGCGTGGCGAGTTCACTGTTCTGAACGCCGAGAGCGACCTCGTCGTCACGGTCGAGGGCGTGCGCAAGCACGAGGCCGTGAACGATAAGTGGCTCTCCGACGACAATACGCACTGGCACGAGTGCACCTGCGGTGAGAAGATCGACGAGAGTGCGCACACCTTTGAGTGGGTCATCGACAAAGCGCCCACGGCAACCGAGGCTGGCTCCAAGCATCAGCAGTGCACGGTCTGTGGGCATGCGTTGCCTGCAGTCGAGATTCCGGTTGCCGCCATCGTTGGCTACTCCGGCGAGTACGACGGTGCATATCACACGGTCGATGCGACGAGACTGCCCGAGGGCGCGACGGCCCAGTACAGCACCGATGGCAAGAACTGGTCTCCCGAGGCCCCCAAGATCAAGGACGTCGGCACACTGACTGTTTCCTATAAGGTGACGATCGACGGTACGACCGCCGAGGGCGAGGTTGCGCTCGAGGTCAAGCCGCGCGCGATTACGGTCACCGCCCAGGACGCTTCTAAGACTTACGGCGAGGCTGACCCCGTGTTTACGTGGGCGATCACATCCGGCGAGCTTGTTGAAAGCGAGTCTCTTGAGGGCCTCGAGATCGAGCGCGAAGATAACGACAACGTGCGTGATGGCGGCTATGCTCTGCACCTGACGCAGGCCAAGGGCGCCAACTCCAACTACAACATCACGTTCGTCGATGGCGTGTTTACCATCAACCAGCGCCTGCTTACCGTGACGTGGGGTACCAGCGAGTTTGTCTACGACGGCAAGGAGCACTGCCCCGAGGCAACGCTCGGCAACGTCATCGGCAAGGATGACCTTGGCGCGACCGTCGTGGGCTCCCAGGTCGAGGCTGGCGATTCGTATCAGGCGACCCTCACAGCGCTGACGGGCAAGGCCGCTGGCAACTATGTGCTGCCGACCGAGGGCCTGACGCGTGGGTTCTCCATCAAGAACGCCGCTCAGGACGCTCCGGTGATTCAGGCTACGGCCGAGACCGTGAGCGGCAAGCGTGACGGCAAGATCACGGGCGTCGACGCGACGATGGAGTGGCGCGCCAAGGATGCCGCCGAGTACCAGGCTGTGGGTAAGGACGTGACCGAGCTCAAGAATCTCGCCGCCGGCGTGTACGAGGTGCGCTACCAGGCCAAGGCCAACCATGATGCCTCGCCTGTCACCGAGGTCACCGTGGCCGCCGGTCGCAAGTTGGTCGTGGCACTGCCGGCCACCCAGGAGGGCTACTCGCTCGCCGCGACGGCAACCGAGCTCGACTGGCACGGTTCCGCAACGCTCACCATGAGCATCGACAGCGCGTACTTTGCGGGCAAGGACTACGCCGTAAAGGTTGACGGTAAGGCCGTTAAGCTCTCCGACGCCGGCACCTTTGAGCTTAAGGGCGTCGAGCACGACGTGAACGTGACGGTCGAGGGCGTGCTCAAGCACGAGCCCGACGGTACGGGCTGGGCGCACGATGCCACGAATCACTGGCATGTCTGCCGCTGCGGCGACATCATCGACAAGGCCGGGCACACCTTTGAGTGGGTCGTCGACAAGCCGGCGACCGTTGAGGCCAAGGGCGAGAAGCATCAAGAGTGCACCGTCTGCGACGAGAAGGGCAAGACCGAGGAGATCGCGATTCTGAAGCCCGTGATCACCGACGGCAAGGGTCAGACGATGGTGGTCGACGCCGCGAAGGACCTGAGCTTCCGTTCGAACGCGCCGCTCGAGTTCTTCCAGAAGGTGCTGGTTGACGATAAGGAGGTCACGGCCGAGAACTACGTGCTCACCGAGGGCTCTACGATCGTGACGCTCAAGGCGAGCTTCCTGAAGACGCTCGGCGTGGGCGAGCACAAGCTGAGCGTGGTTTCGGCCACGGGCACTGCCGAGACGACCTTCACCGTTGCCGAGGCAGCCAAGCCCGCTCCTGGCCAGACTACCACGACTACTACGACCACGACTACTACGACCACGACTACGACGTCTAAGTCCAAGAAGAAGGCTAGCAAGAAGACGTTGCCTCAGTCCGGCGACAGCGCGTACGCCATGGCCGGTGCCGTACTCGCTGCCGGTGTGGCAGCCCTGCTGCTGGCGTGGGCCATGAAGCGCCGCGCTTAACCGCATACCAGTCCTCAGCGGGTCCGGATCGAGCGATTCGGGCCCGCTTTTGGGGTCTGCCGGAAACCCGGTGGTCAAAAAAGGCCAAATATGAGTACTGTTACCAGTTTGGTGGCAGCCAAATGGCCTCAAAAATTGGTGCCAGCGGCCAAAAGTACATCGATTTTCGTCCTTCAGAGTCGCGATCGGGCTCCAAACAAGGCGATTTTGCTGCTCTGGACTGGAAAATCGCTGCTACTAATTTGGTGACAGTACTCATATTTGGCCTTTTTTGACCACTGCCCCTTGGTCCAAGGCAAAACGGGCCGATCAAACCGTGCGGCAGGTCCATTTTCGACTATCCTCAGCTTGCCAGTTCGAAAA
>CABRLT010000016.1 GCA_902471785.1 uncultured Collinsella sp. | reverse complement strand
CCAGTCCTCCAAAACAGTCCCTATTCCACCGCAACTTCGGTAGGACTCGGCAGTCTGGCGGTGCTGGCCATGTGCCGGAAAGCGTGTCCCGGTTTGGGGCCTCGGAATGGGACACGATTTCCGCTATAGCCATCAACCGGAAACTGCAACCCGTTTTGAGCCCCTATTCCGGGATGCACTTTCCGCCGAGGGCCTCAAACGGAAACTGCAGCCCACAATTCGGTCGAAAAGTGGGCTGCAGTTTCCCAGGGCTAGGCAAAGAGCGGCGGATGCGTCGCCTCGCCTACTCCCCCAGCAGCGCTTTCTCGGGCGTGATGGGCAGCGAGCGGACCTGATGTCCGGTGGCGTGCGCCACGGCCGAGGCAACGGCAGCGAGCGGCGTATTGATGACGACCTCGCCGATCGACTTGGCGCCAAACGGGCCCGTCGGCTCGTAGCTCGGCTCAAAGGCCACGCGAATGCTGCCGATATCCAGACGTGTGGGCAGCTTGTAGCTCATAAAGTTGCCGGTGCGCAGGCGGCCGCGGTCATCGTGCTCGACGATCTCGTAGAGCGCGTGGCCGATACCCTGGGCAATGCCGCCCTCGGCCTGGACGCGCGCGAGCGCCTCGTTGATCACGGTACCGCAGTCCACAGCCGCCGCATAGTCCACCACAGTCACCTTGCCGGTGGCCTTGTCGACCTCGACCTCGGCAATGCCGGCCATAAACGGCGGAGGCGAAACGGGCAGGCAGGCAGAGGCATGCGAGGTGAGCGCGTCCCCGCCCGCAATGTTCTTGACGCACAGGTTGGCAAAGTCGCGCAGCGTGAGGTAGCGGTTCTGCTCGCGCGCGGCACGCTCGTCGGACAGACGCACGTACTGGCCATCGAAGACCACGTCGGCGGCGTCCACATCCCACATCTGGGCTGCCTTGGCGCAAATCTTCTCACGCAGCTCAGTCGCGGCGTTCTTGGCGGCAAGGCCCGTCACGTACGTGCCCGAGCTCGCGTACGAGCCGGCGTCGAACGGCGACACGTCGGTGTCCACGCCGCGCACCACGATCAGCGAGCTCTCCACGCCCAGCTCCTCGGCGGCAATCTGCGCCAGGATCGTGTCGACGCCCATGCCGTTATCGGTGGCGCCGGTACCGATGGTAATGAAGCCGTCCTCTTCCAGGCGCATGTCGATGCCGGCGATATCCACGTTGGAAATGCCCGAGCCCTGCATGGTGAGCGCGCAGCCCAGGGCGCGCACGCGGTCGCCCAGGTCCACGGCCAGCGGCTTGTCGCGCCAACCGATCATGTCCATCGCGCGCAGCAGGCAGCGGTCGAGCGCGCAGGCGTTGAGCTTCTCGTTGTAGTACTGCGGCATGGTCTCGCCCTCGCGCACAATGTTCTTAAGGCGCAGGTCGGCGGGGTCCATGTGCAGCATGTCGGCGAGCTCGTTGACGGCGCTCTCCACGGCAAACTGGCCCTGGGTGGCACCGTAGCCACGATACGCGCCGCCACGGTTGGTATTGGTGTAGACGGCGTCCCAGCTAAAGCGGCTCGCCTTCACATGGTTGTAGATGGGCAGACTTTTGTGACCCGAAAGGCCGATCGTCGTGGTGGCATGCTCGCCATAGGCGCCGGCGTTGGACAGCGTGTGCAGGTCGATGGCCGTGATAGTGCCGTCGTTCATGGCGCCCAGCTTGACGGTCATCTGCATCTGGTGGCGCGAGTTGCCCGCGGTGATGGTCTCCTCGCGGGTGTAGCAGCAGTAGCTCGGACGACCGGTCTGCTGAGTGACAAACGCCACGAAGATCTCGCAGCAGCCCGTCTGCTTGGAGCCAAAGCCGCCGCCGATGCGCGGCTTAATGACTTGCACCTGCGACTGCGGGATGTCAAGCGACTGCGCGACCATACGGCGCACGTGGAAGGGCACCTGCGTCGAGGTGGTCACCGAGATGCGCCCGAACGCGTCGGTCGTCGCAAAGGCGCGGAAGGTCTCCATGGGCGCAGTCTGCGTGGCCTGGCTCGTGTAGGTGCGCTCAAAGACGATGTCACTCTGGGCGAAGGCCTCATCCAAGTCGCCAAAATCGCTGGTACCGCTGCACACCAGGTTGCGAGCAACGTCGCCGCCCTGCGGGAACATAAAGGTCACGTCGCCCTCGGGGTGGACCACGATGTCATTATCGAGTGCCTGGGTAAAGTCGAGCAGGGGCTCGAGCACCTCGTAGTCGACCTTGATGAGCTTGAGCGCCTTGTCGGCGGCCTCCTCGGTCTCGGCAGCGACAATCGCCACCTCCTCGTTTTGGTAGCGCACGAGGTCCTCGAGGATCAGGCGGTCGTAAGGACTCGGCTGCGGATAGCTCTGGCCGGCGATGGTAAAGCGGCGCTTGGGCACGTCCTCGTAGGTGTAGACGCCCACCACGCCGGGCACCTTCAGGGCGCGAGACGTGTCGATGGAGCGAATCTTGGCGCGGGCATAGGGGCTGCGCTTGAGTTTGACGATGAGCGCGCCGGCGGGCACCATATCGCCCGTGTAGACGGGACGGCCCTCGAGCAGAGCCTTCGAGTCCTTCTTGGGCTGCTTGTGGGTGATCTGCTTGTAAGTGACGCCGTCGCAGCTGGTGTTGTTGACCGGCAGCTCGGGCATCTCAAAGCCCACCTGTACGCCAGATTCGTTGAGGAAGCGCACGATGGCGCGCAGCTGGCTCTCGTAGCCACTGCAGCGGCAGAGGTTGCCGGCCAGCTGGCGCGAGAGCTCCTCGCGCGTGGCGACGAGGCTCGGGTCCTCCTTGGCGGCGCGGGCAAGCGCCAGCACGTTCATGATAAGGCCGGGGGCGCAAAAACCGCACTGCTCGGCACCTTCGGCAGCCATCGCACGGGCGAGCGCCTCGGACTCGGCCTTGAGGCCCTCGAGCGTGGTGATGGTGTGGCCCTCGACGCGCGCGGCGGGAACCGAGCAGCTCAGCACCGGGTCGCCGTCGAGCCACACCGTGCACAGGCCACAGTTGGTGGTTTCGCAGGCGCAGCGCACCGACGAGCAACCCTGTTCGCGCAACAGCGCAAAGAGCATGGTGTCGGGGGCAATCTGAACCTTGACCTTACGGCCGTTGAGCGTAAAGGAAAGATCGATGAGTTTGGCAGCCATTAGCGCACCTCGCTAGAATCGACGCCGGGCACGCGGCGGCAGGAATACTCGTCCGTGGCGAACTTGGGAATCTGCACGCCCTCGAGCTCGCGGGCAAGCGCGGCCGAAAGCTCGATGCCGGCGGCGCGGCGCACAGCCTGAATCGCCAGCGGGGCCGAGATGCGACGGCGGTAGTCGGCCGAGCCCCACAGGTTGGTGCCGTAGCTCAGGGCGCGCACAGAAGCGGCCAGAGCGCGAAGCTCGTCCTCGGAAGGCTGCTCGGCAGTAAGGCCGCATGCCTCGCCCTGCAGCAGGGTCGCGCGCAGCGGGCGGGCGCCCACGGTGACATGCCAGCTGTTGTTCCACCAGGCGGCAGTGACGTTTAAGGAGGGGAAGTCGGTCGCGGCCTTGCGCACGACCTCGTAGCTCGCACGGTAGTCGTGCTTAACGACTACGATGTGCTCGATCACGTCGCGCACGTAACCCATGTCCACGAACTCGGCGAGCGGCACGCGGCCGGCGCCCGTCAGCTCAACATAGGAATCGAGCGCGAGGAAGGCAGTGAGCACGTCCGAGAAGCCAAAGCGGCCGTAAATGCTGCCGCCCACCGTGGCGGTATTGCGCAACTGCACGCCCACGATATCGTGGACGGCGAACTCAAAGACATGGTTGACAAGCGCGTTGAGCTCGGCATGACGCTCGAGCTGGCGCAGGGTACACATGGCACCGATGCGAAACTCGGTCTCGGTCTCCTCGATCTGATCGAGTCCGCAGGCCGAAAGGTCAATCGCCGTCGCGACGCGACGCGAGCCCAGGCGCATCCAAATGCCACCGCCCACAATCTTGTTGTTGCGGTTCTTCTGTAAGAGCTCATAGGCTTCGGCCGCATTTCCAACACGGACGTAGGTACCGAACTTGAGCACGTTCTCCCCCATCTCTTCACTTGTCCAGTACTTTTAAGTGTACCAAACGAGGGGCCGCACACCGTTTTAGGACAAAATCCACCCACCCATCCATAACTTGCGGTGATATACGGACTGATTAGCCGTTCTGGGGCGCTAAACAGTCCGTATTTCACCGCAAGATATGAGGAGTCCTCCGGGATAGAAAAGGCTCCCAGCCGGATAGCTGGGAGCCTCATCACATGCTATGTCGCGCGAAGATTTAGCAGACGCCCTGGGCGAGCATAGCGTCGGCGACCTTCAGGAAGCCGGCAATGTTGGCACCCATGACGAAGTTGCCCTCCTCGCCGTACTCCTTGGCGGTGTCGTCCACGTTGTGGAACATGCCGCGCATGAGCTGCTCGAGCTTGCCGTCGACCTCCTCGAAGGTCCAGGACAGGTGCTCAGCATTCTGGCTCATCTCCAGGCCGGACACGAGCACGCCGCCGGCGTTGGCAGCCTTACCAGGCATAAAGGCGACGCCGTTCTCCTGGAAGTAGGTCGTGGCCTCGATGGTCGTGGGCATGTTCGCTCCCTCGCCGACCACCTTGCAGCCGTTGGCGACGAGCGCCTGGGCGTCCTCGAGCAGCAGCGTGTTCTCGCGAGCGCAGGGCAGCGCGATGTCGCAGGGCAGCTGCCACACGCCGCGGCCGTCGCCCTCGTGCCACACGGCATTGGGCTTCTCGTCAACGTACATGGCGAGCGTGACACCCTTGTCGTGGCCGGAGCGCTTCTTGTTGTAGACGTGCTCGAGCACAGTGTAGTCGATGCCGTCGGGATCCTCGACCCAGCCGTGAGTATCGGAGCAGGCCAGCACCTTGCCGCCGAGCTGGGAGACCTTCTGGACGGCGTAGATAGCGACGTTGCCGGAGCCATGAACGACGACGTTCTTGCCCTCGAAGGAGTCGCCGCGGCTCTTGAGGTACTCGTCCACAAAGTAAACCAGACCGTAACCGGTGGCCTCGGTACGGGCGAGCGAGCCGCCAAAGGAAAGGCCCTTGCCGGTAAGGACGCCGGTCCACTCGTTGGTCAGGCGCTTGTACTGACCGAACAAGTAGGCAACCTCGCGGCCGCCAACACCCAGGTCGCCGGCGGGAACGTCGGTGTTGGGGCCAATGTGGCGATAGAGCTCGGTCATGAAGGACTGGCAGAAGTGCATGATCTCGTTGTTGGACTTGCCCTTGGGGTCAAAGTCGGAGCCGCCCTTGCCGCCGCCCATGGGAAGGGTGGTCAGGCTGTTCTTGAGGATCTGCTCCAGACCCAGGAACTTGAGCATACCCAGGGTGACCGTCGGGTTAAAGCGCAGGCCGCCCTTGTAGGGTCCAATGGCAGAGTTGAACTCGACGCGGTAGCCGCGGTTGACCTGGACCTTGCCCTGGTCGTCGACCCAGGGGACACGGAACATAACGATGCGCTCGGGCTCGACGAGGCGCTCCAGCAGGGCGGCCTCCTCGTACTCGGGGTGGGCGTCGAGCGCCGGCTGGATGGTGCCGAGGATCTCGGTCGCGGCCTGGATGAACTCAGGCTGCTCGGGATAGCGGGCCTTGAGCTCTTCGAGAACTTTCTGCGTGTAGCTCATGCTTCCTCCAATGATGGGAAACGAAAAATGTTGATCGCGGCACCCCATGCGCCGCGAGCTTTATCGAATATGGATAATATCGCACTGTTGCAGCAAAGTTTCGCATAAGCCGACGAGCAGATGTTTCGTTTTGATTACGATGCAGGTAGAAGCGTTTTCGAGTGTCTGACGCGCAAAACCCGTGTTTCAAACCTGTTTCGTCCACGTGTTCCAAACCACCACATTGGGGACAGGCACCTTTGTGGGGGTTTGGTGGTTAGAGGACGAGTTGGTGGTAGTCGGCGGGGGTTACGCGGCCCTCGGTGGCGGCGCGGAAGGCGGCGAGGGCATCGCCCGAGAACGGCATGGCCCAGCACAGGCCGCAACCTGCAGTAATGGAGCCGGGCAGCGGCATGATGCGCCCGGGCACACCGGCATCCAGGCACAGCTGCTCGCATTCCATCACATCGAAGGTGCTGTCAAACGAAACGATGATCTTGCGTTCGTGGTCGAGGGCATCACCGGACGGGCCTTCGCGGTGTGCATCACGATACGCCGCGGCGGCCGCTTCCTCTTCCGCAGTATGACCACAGCCACCGCAGCCGCAGGTACAGGGCTCGGAACCATCGCAAGTGCAAGGCTCTCCCGTGTCGGGGCAAATATCGTGAGACGTGGCAACTCCAATCGTCTAGGCGAGCAACTCGGCCGCCGCAAACTCCTCGGGCGTATTGACGTTTTCGAAGCAGAGCGTCGAGCCCGCGGCCTTAACAATCTGCGGCTCATCCATATAACCGGCCTGAACGCGACTGATCAGGCAGCGAATGCGCTGTCGGTCGCAGGAGAGCAGCTCTTGGGCAACCGGAGCACACGCATCACGGCGCCAGACGGCGCAAAGCGGCTCAATCCCCCGCTCCTCGCGCGGCACGCACACGTCGAGCGCCTCGGCCTCAACACGATCGGCAAGCGCGCCGATGAGTTCCGGCGAGACAAACGGCATATCACAGGCGACGATCGCCACGAGCGGCAGCCGGGCCGCAGTCAGCGAACTCGCGATGCCGCGCATGGCGCCCGCCGACCCCTCAAGGTCCGCCACCACACGCGGCACCAAGCCGCCAAACGCGCACTCCTCAAGGTAGGCAAGCTCGCTGGGACGCGAAGTCGTCACGACTAACTCGCCGGCAACTGGCGCCAGCCGACCCAGCACGCGCTCGATCAAGGGCTCGCCACAAAACGACATGCGCGCCTTGTCGCAACCCATGCGCGACGACAGCCCGCCCGCTTGGACGACACAAGAAAGATCGGCACGTCTTACGGTAGTCATACGGCAAAACACCCCCATCGGCATGCTCGAAACCCGGTGCACGAAGCTAAATACCGTCGCCGATAAAGCGGGCGGCACGGCAAACCCATGCAAAAACAAAACAGCGCCTTTGCGGCACGCAGCAAGACCGCGAGCACAAAAGCGCTGGTAGCGTATGGCGGGAACGTATGTGAATCGAACACATCCAAGACGTTTTGCACGCCTCGCAACGGTTTTGAGGACCGCGGAGCCCACCGGAGCCCATCCGTTCCCAAGTGCGGCGGTATTTTACCAAACCGAAACGGCTCCATCCCAAAAAGACGAACAAGAAGTTGCGGTGGAATAGTTCCTGTATTTGCTGCCAAAGCCTCCAAATAGGAACTATTTCACCGCAACTGAGGAGGTGGGAGCGAGTGACCGGCCTAGCGCAGGGACCTCAGGCCGCCGGCGTCCTTGTCGAGCACCGTAAAGCGCACGGCATCCAGGTGCTCCAAGATGCTGATGGCACGTTTGCGCGACACACCCAGCGCCTCGCGCAGCACGCTCGTGGTGGCAGCACCGCCGGCTTCGGCGATGACGGCGGCGACGAGCTCGCGCGCGTGAGCCTCAGCGGCAGCGGACAGGGCAACGTCGCGCTCGACCTTAACGATCGAGCGGTTGAGCGAAAGCTCGCGCAGGGCGCGCGTCATGGTGTCGCGATCGAGCTGCAGCTGTTCGCCCACCTCGGGAAGCGCCGGTGCATCGAGGCCGGCTTCGTCCAGCAAGGCAACGATGCGTTCGCAGGCCTCGCGCACCACACGCGCCGCGGCGGCAGCGGAGTGCGGGTCGAATACCTCGGCACCCTCGGCGGCGCACACGCCACGCGAGCAGCCCTCGGCAATCAGAGCCGCGGCAACGACTTCATCGGCGGCAGGCCACGCAGCATGGGCGACGGCGCCGGGCGTAAAGCCCGTCTCCTTAGGAGACGCTGTGTGCATGGCTGACAGGGTCGCCGCCAGTGCGTCCATCGCAGCGTCGAGCACAGCGGCATTCGTATACAGCGTACCGCCCGAGCCGGCAAGCTCGCGAACAACACCTCGCGCCACCAACCCGTGCAGTGCGGCATCGACCTCGCCGACACCAAGATCCAAAGCCTCGGCAACATCAGCCGTCGTAACCGGCAGCGTCTGCAGCGCCAGCCAAGCGCCCACACCGCCCGCGATATCGCCGGACTCAAGCGCCGCATACAGCGCACGCTCTCCTTCGGCAAGCTCGCGCGAGCGACGGCAGCGCGAAAGCAGCACGCGCCCGCCGCCAATAAGCATCACGGGCGAATAGGACAGCACCACGGCATGGTCCCCGGCGCGCAGCGGCAGCGAGTTTTCCAAGCGCACCTGAACAATACGGGTCTCGCCCACCGCCATGGGGGCCTCACCCTCCATGAACATGATGCGACCGACAACCTCGGCTGTACCCGCCATCACGTGCACACGCGCACCCGACTCGAGCACACGCGGCTTGGCTCCCTCGCGACCCAAATACGTAAACGCCATCATAAATCGCATCGTCTGGCCAAAGCGGCCCGCCACACCGAGCATCTCACCGCGATCGAGCGCGGCGACGGCATCGCCCACCAAGTTGAGCGCCACACGCTGACCGGGCAACGCCCGCAGCGTATCGCCATGCACCTGAATCCCACGCACGCGACAGGCCGTACGCGACGGCAGCGCGACAAGCTCATCCCCCACCGCGACGGGCGCATCGTGCAGCGTTCCCGTCACCACGGTACCGGCGCCCTTGATCGTAAAGCAACGGTCGATGGGCAGACGCGGTGCGGCATCGGTGAGCTCGGCACGAGCACGGCAGGCATCCCAGCAAGCGGCAACCTGCTCGTCGAGCGCAACCAGCAGGTTATCGATTCCCGCGCCGGTCTTGGACGACACGGGCACAATCGGCGCGCCCTCAAACACGGTACCCGACAAAAAGTCATCGACATCGAGCTCGGCAAGCTCGGTCATCTCGGCGTCGGCCAGGTCGCACATCGTCAGCGCGACCACCATATGCGTAACGCCCAGCAGCTCCAGCACATGCACGTGCTCGCGGGTCTGCGGCATCACGCCCTCGACAGCCGAAACCACAAGCACCGCCACGTCGATGCCCGTGGCGCCCTGCACCATGGCGCGCAAGTAATGCGCGTGGCCCGGCACGTCGACCAGGCCCACGATCTTGCCACTCGGCAGTGCCAGCTCGCCAAAGCCCAGCTCCACGGTCATACCGCGACGGCGCTCAACCTCCAGACGGTCGGGATTCTTGCCGGTCAACGCCTCGATCAGTGCCGACTTACCATGGTCAACGTGGCCCGCCGTGCCAACGATAACGGGACACTCTACCAGCGCTTGAACCTCACTCATCGAGCAATCGCCTTCTCAACGCACGCGACGAGCGTCGATGCCGCCGTCTCGATATCGCGGTCGCCAACGAGCGTGCGCACGTCAAACAAAATGCGATCGTGCGAGGTTCGCGTGACGACCGGCGTGTCGAAGTCCTGGACAAGCGAGCGCTTGAGCGCGTCGACTGTCAGGCGCTTGTCAACAAGACGCACGGCCACGCACATCGTGGGCAGCTCAACGGTAGGCAGCGAACCGCCACCGGGCGTCGAGGACTCCTCGACAATCTCCAACTCAACGGCGCACGGGCAACCCGCCTTATCGAGCCCGGCGGCCATGCGATCGCGGAGCTTGCGGGCACGACGCTCCAGATGAGCCTGCGGAAGCGTGAGCATGTTGAGTACCGGCACCTCGCGATGGGCCACATCCGCCCCGTCCATGTAAATGCGCAGTGTAGCCTCGAGCGCCGCCAGTGCAAGCTTACCCGGACGCAGGGCACGCATAAGCGGATGCGACCCGCAGGCCTGGACCAGATCGCGACGACCCATGATAATGCCCGCCTGCGCGGCGCCGAGCAGCTTATCGCCCGAGCATGACACGATATCGAGCCCCGCCGCGACCGAAGCCGGCGTGGTTTCTTCGCCTCCGCGCACCAAGATGTCGTCGGGCAACAGCGCGCCCGACCCCTGGTCCTCGTAGAACAGCAGGCCATGCTTGTGGGCCAGGGCGGCAAGCTCCCGAGAGCCTACCTCCTCGTGAAAGCCCTCGATGCGATAGTTGGAAGGATGAACCTTGAGGATCATGGCCGTATCGGGTGTGATGGCTTGCTCATAATCTGCCAGGTGCGTGCGGTTGGTGGCGCCGACCTCGACGAGTTTGGCGCCCGAAGCCGCCATGACATCGGGGATGCGGAAGCTGCCGCCGATCTCGACAAGCTCGCCGCGGCTGACGATAACCTCTTTGCCCGCGGCATGGGTCGCCAGCACCAGCAGCACCGCGGCGGCGTTGTTGTTGACCACGAGCGCGTCCTCGGCACCGGTGAGTGAGCGGATGAGCTGCGCGGCATGCTCCTTGCGCGACCCTCGCGAGCAGGTGTCGACGCTGTACTCGAGCGTGCTGTAGCCGCGCGCGACCTCGGCCACGGCCTTTGCCGCCGACTCCGCGAGCGGGGCGCGGCCCAAGTTGGTATGGATGACCACACCCGTGGCGTTAACTGCTGGGCGCAGGCTCGGCAGCGCA
>CABRLT010000015.1 GCA_902471785.1 uncultured Collinsella sp. | reverse complement strand
GGCTTTCATCTTCGTCTATGACCGGCGGCAACCTCACAACAGTTAGCGTTGCGACTCAGGCACCTCGTCCTCGCCATCGCGGCAAAGAACTACACCCGCACTTCCCAGCAGCGCAGCCGCGATCAACGCACCGACCACGATAGGGGCAGTCCCACAAGACCCCTGCATACCCGCGACGAGCGCGGCCGTAGGACCAAGGCAACCAAGCGTCAATGCAACGGCGGCAACGGCGATATCTCGAGCGTTCACAAGACCACTTCCTCCACGAGAAAGACTTTGTTTCTCGTGACTTAGTGTGCCCCGCGCCCATATGCGCGGCGTACTGCCACGGTAAGCGCTCTGTTAACTCAAGCACGCACAAAAAACGGGCGCCCTTACGTTGCCCAAAGGCTCGGTAAAGACGCCCGCCCGTCATGTCCTATCGGCTTATGGCAGATTACCAACCGGTATAGTAGTCGGTGGTTCCGGCAGCGCAGCCGGAGTCATAGACCTTGCACTCACCCTTGGAGCCGGTAAACGTGGAGCCTTGGGCCTTATCGCCCGCGGCCACGACGTAGTAACCATCAGAATCGCGCCAAAAGCCCTCGGAATCCTGCGTCCATTCGCCCGTGCGGTGATGGTAGAGTACGTTGCTGCTGTAATAAGTCTCGCGGCGGCCGTTATAGTTATTGACGCCGCTCGAGCGCGTCAGGCCCGAGCCGTTCGCGTAATACGCAGCAGACGCGTAAGACGAGCCGGAGCCGGCGTTGTAATACGATGCCTGAACGGCCTCAGCGGCCTCTGCTTCGGCTGCGGCAGCCTCGAGCGCCTCGCGCTTGGCATCCTCAAGCGTGGAGCGAAGCTCGTCGAGCTCGGTCGACTTGGCGTCGACCTCCCCCATCGTCAACAGGCTGCCCGCACCGTCGATGCAACGCTGCAACACAGCGCGCTCGTCATCGGTGGCATAGTCGCCATACATATTCATAATGATCTGAGCGCGCATCTCCAGGGAATCGCGCTTCGCCCCCATCGAGGCGTTCCACTCCTGCATAGAGCCATAACCGTCACCGCGGTAGTCGACGGGCTGCACCAGCGTCGCCTCGGACGGCGTAGATCCGACCGTATCGGATAGTGTTGCCGCGTGGGCATCAGTTGCGCCGACGCCCGCCAAAAGTGCCACGGTCAGAGCGGCGGAAAGGGCGGCGGCTTTCGGTTTTCGTGAATCGATCCTCATGTAGCTGGAAACCTCCGTAGTGCGTTTTTGCTGCGTTTGGGCTGCGTGTGATTCGATCGCGCTGCATAGTACCCCGACCAAATCGCGACCTGCGGTTTTACTCAAAAGGCGCACGTCAATTGCGTAAAACTCACATCCACTCAACAGGAGTTTTCCACATCTCGATTGCATAAAGCATGCCAAAAACCCTGTAACAGCGCCCTTCCTATGCAAAAAAGGCGCCTGTGCAACCATCGTTCGCACAGGCGCCTTGAGCAGGCATTTTATGCAGTTATACCTATCGAGTCGCAAGGGGTCCTTGCACAAGTCGCCTTACTCGTCCAGCGCGGCGAAGGCCTGCTTCAGATCCCAAATGATATCCTCGGCGTTCTCGGTACCGATGGAAAGACGGATCGTGGAGGGCGTGATGTTCTGCTCGGCGAGCTCCTCGGCAGAGAGCTGGGAGTGCGTGGTGGTAGCCGGGTGCACGACGAGCGACTTGACGTCGGCCACGTTGGCGAGCAGCGAGAACACCTGCAGATGATCGATGAACTTCCAAGCTGCCTCCTGGCCACCCTTAATCTCAAAGGTAAAGATTGAAGCACCGCCGTTGGGGAAGTACTTCTGATAGAGCTCGTGATCGGGGTGCTCAGGCAGGCTCGGGTGGTTCACCTTGGCGACGTGGCTGTCACCGGTCAGGAACTCAACGACCTTCTTGGTGTTCTCGACATGACGGTCAACGCGCAGCGACAGAGTCTCGGTGCCCTGGAGCAGGACCCAGGCGTTGAACGGGCTGATGCAGGCGCCCTCGTCACGCAGCAGGATTGCGCGGACATAGGTTGCGAAGGCGGTGGGACCGGCAGCCTCGGCAAACGAAACACCGTGGTAGGAAGGGTTGGGCTCAGCGATCTGGGCGTACTTTCCGCTCGCCTTCCAATCGAAGTTACCACCGTCGACGATCACACCGCCCAGCGAGGTACCGTGGCCGCCGATGAACTTGGTTGCGGAGTGAACGACGATGTTGGCACCATGCTCCAGCGGACGGAACAGATACGGGGTGCCGAAGGTGTTGTCGACGACAACCGGCAGACCGTGTTTCTTGGCGACCTCGGAGATGGCGTCGATGTTGGGGATGTCGGAGTTGGGGTTGCCGAGCGTCTCGAGATAGATGACCGTGGTGTTGTCCCTGATGGCACCCTCGACCTCTTCCAGGTTATGGGCATCGACAAAGGTGGTCTCGACACCAAACTGGGAGAGCGTATGCTCCAGCAGGTTGTAGGAGCCACCGTAGATGGTCTTCTGAGCCACCACGTGGTCACCGGCCTGGGCAAGAGCCTGCAGGGTATAGGTGATGGCAGCAGCACCGGAGGCGACGGCGAGGCCAGCAACGCCACCCTCGAGTGCGGCGATACGGTCCTCGAAGACGCCCTGGGTGGAGTTGGTCAGACGGCCGTAGATGTTACCGGCGTCGGCAAGACCAAAGCGGTCGGCGGCGTGCTGGGAGTTGCGGAACACATAGCTCGTGGTCTGGTAGATAGGCACGGCACGGGAGTCGGATGCAGGATCGGCGCTCTCCTGGCCAACGTGCAACTGCAGGGTATCGAAACCAAAGGTGTGCTCGGGATTGTTGATGAACTGGCTCATGATGATCTCCTTGATCGAACGAAAGTAAATAAAAAGAGAGAAGTAAGTCGCTGTCTCCTGATCACGCCAACGGGCGCAAACAGGAGCCCGGCATTCGTCTTGGTAAGCAATTCATATGCGGGCCTCCTTTCGCATCCCGGTTCCGTGGTTGGCTTAATTACCTACCGCCTTTGTGTGTTTTGAATAGTACGAGCATTGTTCCCCTCGGTCAATCACTTAAAAGCGCTAACCTGTTATCTGTTATATAGATAACAATCGAAAGGACGAGCGCCGATGACCCTCCAGCAGCTTCGTTTTCTGATCGCCGTGGCAGAGTCCGGCTCAATCAACGCCGCAGCTCAGCGCCTCTATACTGCTCAGTCCAACATCTCAAACGCCGTCAAAAGCCTGGAGCAGGAACTTCATATCGAAATTTTTACGCGCTCTAGCCGCGGTGTTGCACTCACCAACGACGGCACCGAGCTTTTGGGCTATGCGCGCCAGGTCGTAGAGCAGGCCGACATGCTCGAGGCACGCTACGAGGACGGCGGCACCCCGCAAGCCCGCCTCGCCATTTCCGCCCAGCACTACGCCTTTTCGGTCGAGGCCTTTGTCAACGTGGTCGAGCGCTGCCGCGACAGCAAGTTCGAGTTCATCATGCGCGAGACCACCACATCGCAGATCATCGATGACGTCCGTGCGTTTCGCAGCGACATCGGCATCCTCTATCTGGACGACTTTAATACCCGTGTCTTGCAGAAGGCCTTTACCGATGCCCGAGCGAGCTTTCATCCCCTCTTTGATGCGAAAGTCCACGTGTTCGTTAGCGAGCGTCACCCGCTCGCACGCCGCCCTCAGCTGTCCCTTGCCGACCTCACGCCCTATACGCGCTACAGCTTTGAGCAGGGAACCTCGAACTCCTTCTATTACGCCGAGGAACCTTTTAGCTATATCCCTTGCGACCGCAACATACGAATCTCGGACCGTGGAACACTTACCAACTTACTTATCACGTCGAACGGTTACACCCTGTCGACCGGTGTCCTCTCCAATGAAATGCAATGGGGTATGGCATCGATCCCGTTAGTAGACGCCCCAACGATGCACGTAGGCTATATCATGCACGACGATCGCAAGCCCTCTCCCCTCTTGCAGCAATACCTCGACGAGCTCAACCGCATCATCCATGCCAACCAACTGTCGGAAGACGGGGTAGAAATCGTAGATTGCTAGCCCCCGGCGGGCATGGCGCTACAATGGTCACTCGCACGAAACATACCCAACGAAAGGAACCATGTGAAGGTCATCATCTATACCGACGGCTCGGCTCGATCTAATCCGGGACGCGGCGGCTACGGCGCCGTGCTCAAATACACCAACCCCGCCGGCAAGACCTTCACCTCCGAGCTTTCGCGTGGCTACGCCAAGACCACCAACAACCGCATGGAGCTCATGGCGGTCATCGTGGCGCTCGAGGCACTCAACCGCCCCTGCGAGGTCGAGGTCCATTCCGATTCGCAATACGTCGTCAACGCCTTCAACAAACACTGGATCGACGGCTGGAAAAAGCGCGGCTGGAAGACCGCCAACAAGCAGCCTGTCAAGAACCGCGATCTGTGGGAGCGCCTGCTTGCCGCAAAGAGCAAGCACAAAGTGGAGTTCATCTGGGTTAAGGGCCACGCCGGCCATGAGCTCAACGAGCGCTGCGACGAGCTTGCCACCACAGCGGCCGACGGGGCCAACCTCGATATCGACACCGGTTTTAACGAGAGCGACCTGTAACGGCGTTTTCGCACGCTATTTCCTGCCCCCTCGCGCTACACTCATCCTGTAAACCGAACGGCACGAGGGGGATACATGCTGCGTATAGCGACCATCGGCACATCCATGATTACCGACGACTTTATCCAGGTCGTCAACGCCAACGACCAAGCCGCGTTTGTGGGCACGCTCTCGCGCGATGCCGAGCGCGGTACTGCCTTTACCGCCGAGCGCGGTGGCGAGCGAAACTTTACGTCACTCGATGAGCTTGCGGCAGCCGGCGACGTCGACGCCGTCTATATCGGCAGCCCTAACGCACTTCACTACGAGCAGGCCCTTGCCTGCATCGCCGGTGGCAAGCATGTCATCGTCGAAAAGCCCTTCTGCGCCACCGAAGCGCAGGCGCTCGAGGTCTTTCGCGCTGCCGAGACAGCAGGTGTCGTGGCCCTCGAGGCTATGCGTCCCCTCCACGATCCCGCCTTCCACGCCATCGAGGACGTCCTGGGCGAGATTGCCCCCATCCGCCGCGCCTCATTGCGCTTTGGCAAGTATTCCTCGCGCTACAACGAGATTCTCGCGGGACGTGCCACCAATATCTTCGACTGCAATATGGCATCGGGTTCCCTCATGGACATTGGCGTCTACACCGTCGAGCCCATGGTCGAGATCTTCGGCATGCCCTCCGGTCTCACCAGCATGACCACGCTGCTCGACCCCTCAACGCAAGAGCTCACCCATGGCCCCATCGACGGCTGCGGCTCCATTCTCGCCAGTTATGGCGGAGGGCGTATCTCCGTCGAGCTCGCGCACTCCAAAATTACGAATGACCTGCTGCCCTCGCAGATCGAAGGCGAGCGTGGCACTATCCAGATCGACCATCTGTCCACGCCCCGCAACGTCCGCATCGACTATCGCGGCGACGTCGTACGCGGCTCGGCGACCGAGGCACCGCGCGAACAGGGAGACAACGGCCGCGTGCTCGACCTGCCCAAATCGAGCAACACTATGGAATACGAACTCACAGACTTTATCACCGCCATCGGCGGCATCGATAACGTTAAGGAAGAGATTTGGGAGACCCCGGCGGGACGCCACGAGCTTGGCCACTACCGCGATGTCACACTCGTCTCACTGCGCATCATGGATGCCGTGCGCCAGCAGGCCGGCATAACCTTCCCGGCCGACGCAGGCAAGCAGGCATAGCTATGGGCCTCTTCGATACGTTCTTCTCCAGCGTCACCGGCAGCAGTCGAGAGCCTCAAAAACCATCAAACGTCGAGCTCGAGCTGCGCCGCAGGCTTACTGTGCTCGCAAGCGACGAGGCCACTCAAGACACTCCCCTGCGCTATTTCCTGCGCTGGGCGGGGCAAGTCCAGGGCGTTGGCTTTCGCTTTACCAACACCAACCTCGCGCAGGCACGCGCGCTCACCGGCTGGGTGCGTAACATGGAAGACGGCTCAGTCGAGATGGAGATACAGGGGGCTCCGGCAAATATCCTATCTCATCTCGAGGCGCTTCATGCCTCCTACGAGCGTATGGGAACGCGTTTTCGCCTCGTAGACGCCCAGGCCCGAGCCCCACTTGCCAATGAAGACGGTTTCACGCCTCGTTATTAGTATTGTGTGCTAAATACGGTATCATTTACCTACGACCGTTGATAGAAAAGAGGCGAGGCGCATGGCGGTGCAAAGAAGGAATACCAGGCAGCGAAAGCTGGTTCTTGACGCCGTGCGCCAAAGCTATAACCATCCCACCGCCGACGAAATCTACAACGTCGTGCGCGCGCAGGATGACAAAATCAGCCGCGGCACGGTCTACCGCAACCTCAATCTCTTGGCCGACGCCGGCGAGATTCTCTCCATCAAGACGCCGGGCGGCAGCCGCTTCGATCGCACGATCGAGCCGCATGCGCATATCATCTGCACCTCGTGCAGCCGCGTCATCGACGTACCGCTCCCCTTCGATGCCCAGCTCGACGCCAAGGCATCCGAGCAAATCGGCTGGCACGTCACGTCGCACTACACCATCTTCGAGGGTCTCTGCCCCGACTGCCGGTAGATGTTCGGGACATGCCTTAAAATCCACCTTTCTGCACTCTGCAGCAAAAAGAGATTCCTAGGCATGCCACATATATCTACTCGGCGAGCAGGCGGCGCAGTTCTTCTTCGACCGTGCGCACGTAGCGGACGCGGTCGTTGATGCCACACATAGAGGGATTGCAGCTCTCCATTAGATAAGGATGGCCCACTACGTTGAGCATGTCGCGGTCGTTTTCGTTATCGCCAAACGCCATCATCTCGTCGGGCGAAATTCCCAGGGCACGACCGTAATCGGCAAGCGCGGAACCCTTGCCCGAACCAAAGCCGATAAAGTCCGTCCACTCGGTTCCCGACGTCATCACGTCGACACGGTCGCTAAAGAGGCGCTCAAAATACTCCAGGGCCGCCGGCTGATCCACCTCGGGCGTCTGGAAGGCAATCTTAATGACGTCCTCGTCGATGTCCTCGGGACGGTCGACCACCGCCACATCGCAGTGGACCTCATAGCGCAAATGGTCGACGAACGCATCGTTGCCGCTCATGGTGTAGAGGTGTCCCTCACACGAAAGGGTCACGTCGGCATGGGGATACGCAACCACGGCATTCGCGATATCCATAGCAAGGCTACGCTCCATGGAGCGCTTGACAACGGCACGCCCCTCGCTCATCACCAGGGCTCCGTTCTCGCATACATAGGCGAGCTCATCGGCCACCGGGGTAAACAGATAGCGCAAGCTCGCATATTGACGACCGCTCGCCGGCATAAACACGATACCGCGACGATGCAGCTCATCGATAAGCTCAAAGGCCTCGGAACGCGGCTCGCGCTCCCCCGGATGCAGCAACGTGCCGTCCAAATCGCAGGCAATCAGCTTGATTCCCTCAAGACCCATATGTTCCCCCAAAGCCTCCTATCAACAGCAAGACGGACCTTGATTGGTCGCCCCTCAAAGCCCGTCTTGCGCATATGCGTGCTTAGCCGCGCGCCTTCTTTACGATCGTAAAGTCTGGAGCCATACTCACAACGGCATCCGCCGCACTCGACGCAAAGCGCCGGTCCGAATCGAGTTCACGGGTAACCGTCGAGAGCCGAACGCCCTCGACGCCCCGGAGCATGCGGCCCAAAACAGGCTGCACCGGCGTATACATGCGCACGGTATGCTCGTCCGAATCGCCTCGGAAAAGCGGCGTGTGCATATTGCCGATCTCCCAGCACGCATGCGCGAGCGCAATCGGGTCCATGCGGTCGACTTCGACCAAATAAACCTCAGCGCTGCGCAGACGTACGACAACCACCACGGGCACCGCACCCGTGTGGTCGATAGCGAGCACGTCACCGTCGGCAAGACGACCGCCGTCGGCAGTATCCAGCCGAACATCGACCGTGCGCCCCAGCTCCGTCACGCCCACAAACGCGTATACATCAGCCTGGTCCCAATCGAGCAGCAGCTCGTCAACTTCAAAGACGCCGCCCAGCTTCCGGCGAAGCAGGAGCTCATAGGACGGATCGTTGAGATTTCCCAAGCATGTCGTCGAAACCAAGCGCTCAGGCATGCTCTAACCCTCGACCTCGACGAGCTCGATATCAAAGTTGAGGTCCTTGCCGGCCAGCTCGTGGTTGGCGTCGAGCGTCACGGCCTCGGGCGTCACGTCAATGACGACGGCGGGGACAGGCATGCCGCTCGGCGTGGACAGGAAGAGCTTCATGCCCTTCTCGATCTGCTCGATGTTGGGAACCTGCTCGGCCGGGAAGGTCAGAACCATCTCGGGATTGTGCTCGCCATAGGCATCGGCAGCAGGAATGTGCACGGTCTTCTTCTCGCCCACCTGCATATCGACAACAGCGGCGTCGAAGCCCTTGATCATCTGACCGGCGCCGCAGGTGAACTCCAGCGGCTCGCCGCGATCGTAGGAGCTATCGAACTGCGTGCCGTCGTCGAGCGTGCCGCGATAATGGGTCTTGACCTTCTTGCCCTGGTTGGACATGGTAACCTCCGTGATAAGGGCGGCGCACAACGCGGGCCGCCGTGAACATATGGCGCTAACTATACCCTAGTCATACAATTCAATGACAGTTTGCAAAGAAACGCTGCAACCGGAGGAACCATGGCATATCCCGTATTTGACCTACACTGCGACACCGCCGACCGCATCGGCTGGGCCACGCTCGATCTCGACCTGCGCTTTACCGCCGGCACCGACGGTTATTTCCCCGGCGACGAAACGCATCCGCAAGATTTCGACCTCATCGAGGGCAACGCCTGCGCCATCTCGCTCGCAAAGATCGGCAACACGCCATGGGCACAGTGCTTCGCCACGTTTGTCCCCGACGAGATTCCCACCGCCCACGCCGCGCGCTTCCAGGCGCAGATCATGGCGCATATGAGCGGCCAGGCAATGCTCAACCACGACCGTATGGTCAACGTGCGCAGCGCCGCAGACATTCGCCCCGCGCTCAAGGACGGCAAGGTCGCTTGCATCCACACCATCGAAAACGCCACGTTCTTTGCCGAGGACCCCGCGCTGATCGAAGTGCTCAAGAGCTTGGGCGTGCTTATGTCGTCACTCAGCTGGAATGCGCAGGGGCCGCTCGCGAGCGGCCACGACACCCACGCCGGCCTCACCGGCGCCGGCATCGAGGCACTTACGCAGATGGAGCACGCCGGCATGGTACTCGACGTCTCCCACCTCAACGATGAGTGCTTTGACGAGGTTGTCGCCCACGCCACGCGTCCCTTCGTCGCCAGCCACTCCAACTCCCGTGCGGTTTGCGGCGTCAAACGCAACCTTACCGACGACCAGTTCCGCACCATTCGCGACATGGGCGGTATCGTCGGCCTCAACTACTGCAGCGAGTTCCTTTCCAACGACGCAACCGACAAGACCGCCGCAGACGTCACCTTCGACCAGCTAGCGGCACATATCGAGCACTGGCTCGACCTGGGCGGCGAGGATGTCATCGCGCTCGGCGGCGACTGGGACGGTGCCACGGTGCCCGCCTTCCTCTCCGATGCCAGCAAGATGCCCGAGTTCCAGAACATGCTCTCCAAGCACTTTGGCAAGACCGTGATGCAGAAGCTCTGCAGCGATAATGCCCTTGCCTTCTTCGAGCGTTATTAATTTCACATCCCCTGAGCGGGCCGCATGCCGAACGGTCGACATGCGGCCCGTCCCCAATCTGAAGGACCGCTTTTGACGCAGCAATTTACGATTACCGTATCCCGACCGGATGGCACATCCATCCCCGTCGTCGTTACCAAAAAGCGCGTCAAGAACTTCAACCTACGCGTCACATCGAGCGGTGAGGTCCACGCCAGTGCACCGCTCGACGCCAGCCGCGAGCGTATCGAAGCGTTTGTGAAGCGCAACAGCGCCTGGATTATCAGTCGACTTGCCCAGCGCGAGCAACGTCAGGCGACGGCACGAGAGCCGCTCAGCCCCTCGTCCATCATTGCACTTTGGGGCAAGCCCATCACGGTACAAGATGCGCTCGATCGCAACTTTGCATCACCCGCACCGCGGCCCAAGCAGGCCACCTTCGCAAGTTTTATGGGTGCCGACAAATCGAACGAACGCCCACAGGCCAAGCGGCGCGCAACCCTCGACGGCCTGACGTCCGATGAGCTCCAGACCCGCATCGACCAGCTCTATGCATCCGAGGTCACCACGGCGCTGCGCGATATGGCGCGCGCGTACGAAATCGCAATGGGTGTCGCCGTTTCCCGCGTTTCCGTACGTAGCATGAAAACGCGTTGGGGCTCATGCACGCCCAAATCCGGTGCCGTTCGCATCGCACGCGAACTTGCCGCCTATCCCATCGAGTGTCTCGACATGGTTGTCGCCCACGAGCTCGTCCACCTGCTCGAGCCAAGCCACAATCAGCGGTTTCACGCCCTGCTCGACACGTACTGTCCCAACAATAGAGCTCTGTCGCAGCGGCTCAAGCAGCCGCCCCTCAACAAGCTCTAGCGTCGACTAGCGCACGCGCTCGATCTCGACACCGCAGCTTGCCAGGGGAAGACCGACGGGCGCCCAAGGCTTATCGAGCTTAACGTGCACGCCAAGCAGCAGGGGGTAACGACGCAGCAGCATCTGGGCCACACCCTCGGCTGCAGCCTCGATGAGCTTAAACGTATGCTCGCGCAGATAGCCATCGACATCGTGGCATACCGAGCCGTAGTCAATCGAGGCGTCCAGGTTATCGTGCTCCCCCGCTGCACGCAGGTCGGCAT
>CABRLT010000014.1 GCA_902471785.1 uncultured Collinsella sp. | reverse complement strand
TGGCGTCCCGTACGTTCGGGAGCCCGGCCCGTTATTTTGAAAGGAAGTGGGGATGAACCGCTTCATCGACATCAACCCGGAGAGGTGCATCGGCTGCGGAACATGCCAGTCCGCCTGTGCCGACGCCCACCGGATGCAGGGTCTTCAGGATACGCCGCGCCTGGCGCTCGTGAAGACCGGCGGTATTTCGGCCGCCCTTGCCTGCCACCATTGCGAGGGTGCCCCCTGCGCCGAGGTTTGCCCGGTGAATGCCATCGAGCACGATGGCGACCGCATCCACGTCAAGGAGCAGGAGTGCATCGGGTGCAGGCTGTGCGCCATCGCGTGCCCCTTCGGAGCCATCCATCCCGATGGCACGTCTATCGCCGGTGTCGCAGGCATGTGCGACCCGACGCCTTCGTATCCTAAATCCCTGAGCAGCCTGCTTACGTGGGCTCCCGGCCAGTACACCTGCGCTGTCAAGTGCGACCTGTGCGCCTTCGATCCGGATGGCCCGCATTGTGTGGCGGCGTGCCCCACCAAGGCGCTGACCGTCATGGGCGGCGCGGCCGATCGCGAGCTCGATGAGGCCAAGCGCCTGCGCTCGATCGAAAACGGTCCGGTCGTCGACGTTACCGCTGTGGCCCAGGGCCTGTCCGAGAAAGCAGAAGGGAGCGTAAACAATGGATAGCATGACGCTGTTTATCGCATCGCTTGCCGTCTCGTGCATCGGTGCGCTCGCCTCGGTTCTGCTGATTAAGGCCGATAACGCCGCCAAGACCGCCGGCTGCCTTATCGGCGCCGTCGCCGCGGTGCTTTCGTTTGTGGCCGGTATCCAGGCCGTGCTGGGCGATGTCACGTCGGTCGACACCATCGTGTTCTTCCCGTTTGCCCATTTCCAGCTGCTGCTCAATCAGCTGTCCGGCCTGTTCGTGGCGCTCATCTCGGTGCTCGCGTTTGCCGGTTCGATCTACGGTCTCAACTATTTTGATGAGTACCCGGGCAAAAAGGGCCGCGCCGGCTTCTTCTTTAACACCTTCGTGGCGTCCATGATGCTCGTCATCACCGCCGACAACGTGTTTTGGTTCCTGGTCGCCTTTGAGCTCATGTCGCTGACCTCGTACTTCCTGGTCGTGATCGAGGAGAACGAGAACTCCATCCATGGCGGTTGGCTCTACTTTGTGATCGCGCACGTGGGCTTTGTGCTCATCATGGCGAGCTTCCTCACCATGACCAACTTCGCCGGCGGCTCGTTTGCCTTTGCGGATTTCCGCGCCACGCAGTTTAGCCCCGCGGTCGCATCCGTGTGCTTCGTGCTCGCCTTCTTTGGCTTTGGAGCCAAGGCCGGTATCATCCCGCTGCACGGCTGGCTGCCCAAGGCACATCCCGAGGCGCCGTCCAACGTGTCGGCCCTCATGTCCGGCGGCATGATCAAGATCGGTATCTTCGGCATCCTCAAGGTTGGTCTCGACCTGCTCTCCGCCTCGGGCGTTCAGGTCTGGTGGGGCCTTATGGTCATGGTCTTCGGTGCGATCTCGTCGGTCCTCGGCGTGGCCTTCGCCCTGCAGGAGCATGACATCAAGCGCCTGCTGGCCTATCACTCCGTCGAGAACATCGGCATCATTCTGCTCGGCGTCGGCGCCTCCATGGCCGCCATGGCGCTCGACTCTGTCGGCATCGCCGTCCTGGCCCTGATGGCCGCCCTCTACCACACGTTTAACCACGCGATGTTTAAGGGCGAGCTGTTCCTGGGCGCCGGTGCGCTGCTGTACTCCACGGGTACGCGCAATATGGAGAAGATGGGCGGCCTGTTCCGTCGTATGCCGGCAACGGCCATCTGCTTCCTCGTTGGCGCGCTTGCCATCTCGGCCATCCCGCCCTTCAACGGCTTTGTGTCCGAGTGGTTTACCTACCAGTCGCTGTTTAACGCCGCCATGCAGGGCGACAGGGCCGTCATGATCGTGGCCGTGTTCGCAGCCGTCGCGCTTGCCATTACCGGCGCGCTGGCTGTCACGTGCTTCGTCAAGGCCTATGGCGTCTCCTTTGCCTCCGCGCCCCGCTCCGAGGCCGCGGCCAATGCCAAGGAGGTTCCCGCCCCCATGGTGTTTGCGCAGGGCTTGCTCGCGGCCATCTGCGTCGTGCTGGGCATTGGCGCTCCCGTGATCGCGCCCGTGCTGGTCGATGTCGCCGCGTCCGTGCTGCATCCGTACGGTGGCGTGTTTGCCGCCGAGGGCATGGAGCTCATGAACCAGTACTCCGGCGCTGCCACCTCCACGCCCGCGATCGCCATTGCGCTCGTGGTGCTCGTTGGCCTTGCCTGCGGTTATCGCAAGCTCAAGACCGTCGGCAAGGTGCAGAAGTCCCAGCCGTGGGCATGCGGCTATGCTCCCAACGAGCATATGCCCGTCGTGGCCACGACCTTTGCCTCCGAGGTGTCCTGGTTTATGCAGCCGCTCTACACGCTGCGTGACCGTTGCACGGCCGTCTGCTGGTCCATCGCGCACTTCTTCCAGAAGCTCACCGGTGTGGCCGAGGCTGTGGAGCCCGTACCCGACAAGGTTCTCGTCGATGCCCCGCATAAGGGTGTCGAGAAGCTCGCCGACCTCGCGACTAAGCTCGAGGGCGGCAACTACAGCATCTATATCTGCTACATCGTCGCGGCACTCGTGGTGTTCCTCGTGCTCGCCGTGCAAATGGGTTAAGGAGGGGAGAGCATGAACAACATCGTACTTGCCGTTCTGCAGGGCGTGGTCGTCATGGCCGTCGCGCCGTTCTTCTCCGGTCTCGGCCGCGTGATCCGCGCCAAGATGCACAACCGTCGCGGCCCCAGCATCATGCAGGACTATCGCGACCTGGCCAAGCTCTTTGCGCGCCCCGAGTCCCAGAGCGAGGACGCGAGCTTTGCGCTGCGCATTATGCCGCCGCTGTTCTTCGCCGTCGCCTTTATGCTCGCGATGGGCCTGCCGCTCTTTACGGCGCAAAGCCCCATCCCGGTCTTTGGTGACGCCATCACCATCATGTATAGCCTGGCGCTCGCCCGCTTCTTCTTCGCCCTCTGCGGCGTGGATTCCTCCAACGCCTACGCGGGCTTCGGCGGTATCCGCGAGCTCCTCATGAGCGTGCTCATCGAGCCGTCCATGCTGCTGGCGCTGTTTGCCGCCGCTCTGGTGTGCGGTTCCACCGACATCGCCACCATGGGTCAGCACATCATGACGGGCGCCATCGACGCGCCGGTCGCCGTGATCCTCGCCGGCATCGCCTTTGCGATTGCCTGCTACATGGAACTCGGCAAGCTGCCGTTTGATCAGGCAGAGGCCGAGCAGGAGCTTCAGGAGGGCCCGCTCGCCGAGCTTTCCGGCCCGTCGCTTGCGATGGCCAAGCTCGCCATGTCCATGAAGCAGGTCCTGGTCGTCGCCTGGTTCTGCGCGATCTTCGTCCCCTGGGGCGAGCCCGCGGCCGTGGGTATCGCGGCCGTTCTGGGCGCGGTCATCTTCCTTGTTAAGTGCCTGATCGACTTTGTCGTATGCGGCGTGATCGAGAACTCCTGCTCGCGCTCGCGTTTTAAGGTGCTCGGCAATCAGACCTGGGCCGTCGTGGGCATCGCCGTTCTGGCGTTTGTCTTCGTGGTCGTCGGCGTGTAGGAGAAGGGAGAAACAATGTCATTTGCAGTCAGTCTGTCCCTTCTCGGCTTGGTCGCTATCGCGGCCCCGATGGTGGCCTCGGTGCTCGTCGCCCTGTTCCCCCGTCCGTACGCCAAGTGGTTCAGCGTTTTGAGTGCCGCCGTCTCGACGGTCTGCACCATCGCCCTCGCCGCGAATTTCGCCGGCGCTGGCATGCCCGACACGCAGGTCCCCCTGATCTCGTTTGGGCAGACCCTCGTCATGGGATTCACCTTCGATCGCATGAGCACGCTGCTCGCGCCCGCCTTTGTGGGTATCGGCCTGCTTGTCGTGATCTATTCGATTCCCTATATGAGCGAGAATAACCGTGAACATCCCGACGCACCGCGTCGTCGCTTCTACGCGTACCTCGCGACCTTCATCGGCGCCATGGCCGGCCTCGTGTACAGCTCGACCCTTTTGGGCCAGCTCGTGTTCTTTGAGATCACGGGTGCGTGCTCTTGGGGCCTCATTAGCTACTACATGACGCCTACGGCCAAGAAGGCCGGCATGAAGGCCCTGATCATTACGCATATCGGTGCGCTCGGCCTGTATCTGGGCGCCGCCATCGTGTTTGCCCGTACCGGTACCTTCGCCATTACCGCGATTGCCGGCCTCGACGCCAAGCTCAAGGCTATCGTCCTTTTGCTCGTGCTGTTTGCGGCCTGGGCCAAGTCCGCACAGGTTCCCATGTACATGTGGCTGCCTTCGGCCATGGAGGCGCCGACGCCTGTTTCGGCCTACCTGCATGGCGCCTCGATGGTTAAGGTCGGCGTGTGCGTGTTCGCGCGTGCACTCGTCTCTGCCGGCGAGATTCCCGAGATCGTGGGCTGGGTCGCCATTATCGACGCCATGGTCACCATGCTCTTTGGTTTCCTTATGTACCTGCCGCAAAAGGACATGAAGCGTCTGCTGGCCTTCTCCACGATCGCCCAGCTCTCCTATGTGTTCTTTGGTCTGGGCCTTTCGGTCTTTGGCAGCCAGCTGGCCTTTGACGGTGCCGTGTGCCATATCTTTAACCACGCCTTTGCCAAGACCCTGTTCTTCCTGATCGCCGGTTCGTTCTCCTTTACGCTCGGCACGCGTATGCTGCCCAAGCTTCGCGGCATCGTGAAGAAGTACCCGGTCTCGGGCGTGGGCTTTGGTGTCGCGGCGCTCGCCATTGCCGGCGTGCCGCCCATGAACACGTTCTTCTCGAAGTTCCAGATCATCGCCGGCGGCTTCTCTGTGGGTGCCGGCAACGTCGCGATCCTGGTGCTCGTGTGCATCATGGTCGCCGAGACCGTCGCCACCTTTGCCTGGTTCCTCAAGTGGATGGGCTATTGCCTGCCCGGCGAGCCGAGCGAAGAGGTCGCTGCTGGAGCCCCGCTTCCCCGCGCGATGGCGTTCGTGTTCATCGTGCTCATCATCATGGTCATCGTCAGCGGCCCGCTTTCGGCCAGCTGGATCGGTTAGGAGGTAGAACGACATGGGTTATTCGATCGTCAACATCCTTGGCGGCCTTCTGATCGTCACGTCCACCATGGTGGTTGTCTCCAAGAACATCAAACATGCCATCAACTGGTATGCGGTGCAGTCGCTGGTGCTCGTGGGGCTGCTCGCTACGCTCGGTGCCACCACCGGTGCGCAGGAGCTGCTTATGTGGGCTGGATCTGCCTTTATCACTAAGGTCGTCCTGGTCCCTTACATCCTCAACCGCGCATACAAGAAGATGGGCGAGCCGAGCGACGCGTCGCTCAAGGCCGGCCTTAAGCCCGCGTGGGCCATTTGCATCATCGCCGTCGAGGTCGCGATTTGCTTTGCCGTCGTGACGCAGATCAGCCTGCCCACGGCCGAGGTCGCAACGCCTGCGCTCGCTATTAGCTTCGCTCACTTCTTTGTGGGTCTCACCTGCATCATCTCGCAGCGCAACATCATGAAGCAGATCTTTGGATACTGCCTTATGGAAAACGGCAGCCACGTGACGCTCGCGCTTTTGGCTCCCACCGCTCCCGAGATCATCGAGATCGGTATCGCCACCGACGCCATCTTTGCCGTCATCATCATGTCCATCGTCGTGCGTCGCATTTGGGACGACTCCCACTCGCTCGATGCGCGCGACCTGTCCGAGCTGAGGGGGTAGTCCATGGAAACGTTGATTCTCGCCCTGCTCGCGACTCCTTTGGTGTTCTCGCTGGTCATGGCGTTTTTGCCCAAGAACACGTCCTATAACGTGTTTGCCGGTCTCAACCTGGTCTCCGTCGCAGCCGTCCTGGTGCTGTCGATTATGACGGCCGGTGACGTCCTTACGAGCGGCGAAACCGCGAGCGCTCTTGGCCTGTGGTTTCACCTCGATTCGCTGGGCGCCATCTTTGTGCTGCTCATCGGCTTTATCGGTTTTCTTACGGGGCTGTTCTCGCTGCCCTATGTAAAGGCCGATATCGAGGAGGGCTCCATGCCCGCCGAGCGCGCCAAGCAGTATTTTGCGCTGTTTAGCCTGTTTGTGTTCACCATGCTGCTCGCGTGCCTGTCCAACAACATGATCCTCACGTGGGCCGCCGTGGAGGCAACTACGCTTTCCACCGTGTTCCTCGTGGGTATCTACAAGAACAAGACGGCCCTCGAGGCTTCTTGGAAGTATGCGATGGTCTGCACCGCCGGCGTGGCCTTCGGCCTGTTCGGTACGCTGCTGATCTACGCCAACGCCGCCGACGTGATTCCCAACGCCCACGAGGCCGCATTCCTGTCATGCGTGCTGCCGTACGCCGACCAGTTCGACCCGACGCTCATGCGCCTCGCCTTTGCGTTTATCGTGATCGGCTTTGGCACCAAGGCCGGCCTGTTCCCCATGCACACTTGGCTGCCCGATGCCCACTCCCAGGCCTCGAGCCCTGTCTCGGCCCTGCTCTCTGGCGTGCTGCTTAAGTGCGCCATGCTTGTGATCATGCGCTTCTACGGCTTTACCATCCAGGCCGTGGGCGCCGAGTATCCGCAATTTTTGCTGTTGATCGTCGGCACGCTGTCCATTTTGGTGGCGGCACTTTCGATGTTTCGCCAGGACGACCTCAAGCGCCGCTTTGCGTACTCGTCTGTGGAGAACGTGGGCGTTATCGCCCTGTGCCTGGGTATCGGTGGCCCGCTGGGTATCGCCGCAGCCCTGCTGCACTGCGTGTTCCACGGTTTTACCAAGACGCTTGCCTTCTGCGTGTCCGGCAACATCCAGCACGCCTTTGGTACGCGTAGCCTGGCCAAGATCCAGGGTGTCGTCGAGGTTGCCCCCGCAACCGCCGCGCTCGCCATCCTGGCACTGCTCGGTCTTGGTGCCTTCCCGCCCTTTGGCATGTTTATCTCCGAGTTCCTGACTTTTGTCGCCGGTGTTACCGCCGGTCCCATGTGGCTGGTCGTCGTGGTCGCCCTCGGTCTTACCGTGGCCATCTCCGCGCTCACCCGCATCGCACTCAAGTCGGTGTTCGGCCATGCGCCCCAGGGCATGGGCAAGCATGAGGCCCCGGCGCTCATGCTTATTCCCGAAATCATCCTGGCTGTCATGATCTTGTGGTTTGGCATCGCCACCCCGCTGCCTCTCGTGCACGGTGTGGAGACCGCGACCGGCATCGTGCTCGAGCAGAGCACCGAGGAACTTCACGCGACGCCGATGTACCGCGCTGTGTTCGGTACCGAGACCGCTCAGAGCGAGGTGGAGTAACGAATGATTGAAACTGAGAACAAGGTGTATGCCCGTCGCTGCGAGAGCCATGTCGAGGCCCTGCGCCGCGCCGTTCCGGGCTGCATCGAGAAGGTCGAGTGGCAGTGCGAGGACCAGCTGACGATTACCGTCAAGCAGGACAAGCTGCCCGAGGCCGTCCACTACCTGTACTACGAGCGCTACGGCTGGATTCCCGTGATCATCGGCAACGATGAGCGCAGCCTGTGCGGCCGTTACGCCGTGTACTACGTCATCTCCATGGAGGGGGAGGATCCCGGCTGGGTGACCGTCCGCGCCGAGGTCGATCCCGCCAAGATGACGTTCCCGTCCGTGACGCCGTTCGTCCCCGCCTGCGTGTGGGGCGAGCGCGAGCTGCGCGATATGTTCGGCCTGATCCCCGAGGGCCTGCCCGATCGTCGCCGCCTGGTGCTGCCCGATGACTGGCCCAGCGGCCTATACCCGCTGCGCAAGGACTCCATGGACTACCGCTTCCGTCCCGCTCCCGCGAGCGACATGGAAAACTACGAGTTCTTGGCCGACACCAAGGGCAAGGAGACCACACTCGTCCCCATGGGCCCGCTGCACATCACCTCTGACGAGCCCGGCCACTTCCGTCTGTTCGTCGAGGGCGAGACGATCGTCGACGCCGACTATCGTCTGTTCTACGTGCACCGCGGCATGGAGAAGGTCGCCGAGACGCGCCTGAACTATGACGCCGTGACGTTCCTCGCCGACCGCATCTGCGGCATCTGCGGCTGCGCCCACTCGGTGGCCTATGCCGAGGCCGTCGAGCGCGCCCAGGGCATTCATGTCCCGCCGCGCGCCCAGTACATCCGCGCCATCATGCTCGAGGTCGAGCGCCTGCACTCGCATCTGCTCAACATTGGCCTGGCATCGCACTACACGGGCTTCGACTCCGGCTTCCAACAGTTCTTCCGCGTCCGCGAGAAGTCCATGGACCTGGCCGAGAAGCTCTCCGGTCACCGCAAGACCTACGGCCTCAACGTGATTGGCGGCGTGCGTCGCGACATTTTGGCTGAGCAGAAGCTCTCCACGCTCACGACCATCCACCAGCTGCGCTCCGAGGTTCAGGAACTCGTCGACGTGCTGCTCTCCACGCCCAACTTTATTGAGCGTACGAGCGGTATCGGCATCTTGGACCGCAAGATTGCACGCGACTTCTCGCCGGTCGGCCCGCTCATGCGTGGCTCGGGCTATGCCCGCGACGTGCGCTTTGACCATCCCTTCGACGGCTACGCCGATCCGGACGTCCAAAAGATGCACGCCGCCACGGCCGACACCTGCGATGCCTTCGGCCGTACCGCCGTCCGCATCCAGGAGGTCTACGATTCGATCGACATGATCGAGACCATGCTCGAGAACTGCCCGTCGGGCCCCATCCTCACCACGGATTGGGAGTACACCCCGCACAAGTACGCCATCGGTGCCACCGAGGCGCCGCGCGGCGAGGACGTGCACTGGGCCATGCTCGGCAATAACCAGAAGTGCTACCGCTGGCGCGCCAAGGCCGCCACGTACAGTAACTGGCCGGTCCTGCGCTACATGTTCCGCGGCAACACCGTAGGCGATGCGGCGCTGATCGTCGGCTCGCTCGACCCGTGCTACTCCTGCACCGACCGCGTGACGGTGACCGATGTCGCCGCCAAGCGCGACCACGTGCTCGACAAGGAGCAGTTCGAGAACGTCTGGCGCGACAAGTCGCCGCTTGCGGGCGAGGGCACCATGGCCGCTCCGCTCGATGAGGAGGCGCTCTAACATGCTGAAGCTTTGGAAGGTTAACGCCAAGGCCGGCGACGCGACGGTCAAGTACCCGTTTGCGCCGTTTCCCACCAACAAGGACATGCGCGGCAAGCCCGAGCACAATGCCGAGCTTTGCATCGCCTGCGGTGCCTGCGGCGTGGCGTGCCCGGCCGATGCCATTCGCATGGATACCGACCTTGCGGCCGATACCATTACCTGGTCGATCGACTACGGCCGCTGTATCTTCTGCGGCCGCTGCGAGGAAGCCTGCCCCATGGAGGCCATCAAGCTCACCGAGGAGTTTGAGCTGGCCGTCATGAGCAAGGACGACCTCACCAGCAAGAGCGTCTATACGCTCGAGCACTGCTCGCGCTGCGGCAAGCCGTTTGCCCCGCACAAGGAGATCGACTACGCCAAGCGCCTGCTGCAAAAGGCCGGCGGCATGGAGGCCGAGCAGGCCGCCCGTACCGTCGGTATGTGCCAGGAGTGCAAGCGCGAGCTCGACGCCCTGCGCGCCGCCTCGGCCGTAAAGACCGGCAACGCGCACGGCATGGCTGCCAACGAGACGCTTGCGTCCGGCGAGCCCCAGGGCCCCGGCATGGAGTATCTGGGCGGCCACGGCGTGAACCCGGAGTATATCGACCGCGAGCTCAACCCCGATGCGCCCGAGATTCCCGCCGGTCCGGCGCCGGTCGAGGGCATCATCATGGATTTTGAAACGAAGGAGGAGTAACCATGGCCGAACCCACGCTTTTGCCCGAGCGGCTCCAGTACCGCCCGACCAAGATCGAGCTCGACGAGAGCATCGAGAAGGCCAAGGCGACCCTTCTTAAGAAGATCAAGCGCTCGGTGTATGTCTACCGCGTTGACTGCGGCGGCTGCAACGGCTGCGAGATCGAGATCTTCGGTTCCATCACGCCCGTCTTCGACGTCGAGCGCTTTGGCATCAAGGTCGTGCCCTCGCCTCGTCATGCCGACGTGCTGTTGTACACCGGCGCCGTGACGCGTGCCATGCGCATGCCGGCCCTGCGCGCCTTTGAGGCCGCACCCGATCCCAAGATCGTGGTGTCCTATGGCGCGTGCGGCTGCACCGGTGGCATCTTCTACGACAACTACTGCGTCTGGGGCGGCACGGACAAGATTCTGCCGGTCGATGTCTACATCCCCGGCTGCCCGCCCAGCCCCGCGCAGACCATCTACGGCTTTGCCATGGCGCTCGGTCTGCTGGACCAAAAGCTCCATGCCGAGACCACGGTGGAGGCCGCCGGCGAGCAGGCCGATATCCTGCACCCCGGCGTGCCGTACAAGCTGCGTGTGGCCATCGAGCGTGAAGCTCGCGCCATGAGCGGCTACCGCTACGGCCGTGACCTGGCCAACGAGTTTATGGATACGCTCGAGGGCGCGCCCAAGGGCGATATCCGCGGCGCCATGGCGCTGCTCATCGATAAGCAGGACGATCCGCGCCGCGTCGAGGTGTACTCGGCGCTGCAGGGTCTGGTGCTGGCCGGAGGTCGCTAGATGGAGCTCACGGACCGCTCTGGTTACTTTGCGGGCCCCGGCATGCTCGGCGGCTCCTTTGGCGATGCCTTGCGCGCAAGCGCCGAGGGCGTCGCCGACCCCTGCCTGGGCCATGCGCCCGACCAGGTGGTCTTTTACGAGCTCACGCGTAAGTTTGTGGAGACCGAGGAAGACGTTCCCCAGGAGGCCTGCGACGTGCTGTACTACACGCTCGCCGTGGGCCACCACACCGGCGTGCTCGACTGTTTTGAGCCGCGCCTGTCGGTGTCGGTGGATGTGTTCTATTCGCTCA
>CABRLT010000013.1 GCA_902471785.1 uncultured Collinsella sp. | reverse complement strand
TCATCGATACCCGCTGGATGAACTACCTGCAGGAGATGGACTACCTCAAGACCGGCATCGGCCTGCGCGGCTTTGGCCAGCGCGACCCGCTGGTCGAGTACAAGACCGAGGCCTACGGCGCGTTCCAGATACTCGTCGATACCATGTATGAGGATTACCTGCGCACGGTTCTGCGCATCGAGATCAAGGCTGCCCCGCGTGCCGTGGAGCACAAGGAGGAGCCCGCGCTCGAGGGTGCGCACTTCTCCGGTCCTGCCGAGGTCGATGGTGACAACGGCGACTCGGTGCTGCGCAAGCAGGCGCAGGTGCAGGCCCGCACGGCTGTCCAGGGTGGTCCGGCTGCCGTCAACAACGGTGGCAAGGTGACCACCTATCGCAAGTCCGAGAGCGACGATCCGTACGTCAACGTGGGCCGCAACGACCCGTGCCCCTGCGGTAGCGGCAAGAAGTTTAAGTACTGCCACGGCAGGAATCGTTAATGGCTGAGGCTTTAGAGGTAACGCCCGCCGAGCTGGACGCGTTTGCGGACCGGCTCGGCGAGGTCGAGTCGTATCTCCACTTGGACGAAAAGCGCACGCGCGTGACCGAGCTCGAGGCCAAAAGCGTGGCCCCCGGCTTTTGGGATGACGCCGACGCCGCCCGTGCCACCATGGAGGAAATCGCGCGCACCAAGGAAGATATCGCTGCCGTGGACAACGCGCGCGGCGAGCTTTCCGATGCCCGCGCCGCGCTGGAGCTTGCCGAGGAGATGGGGGATGACCCCGATGCCGCCGCCCTTCGCGAGGAGGCTACAGCCACGGCTGAGCGCCTGGCCCGTGCCATCGATGAGCTTGAGCTTTCGAGCTGGTTTACCGGTGAGTTCGATCACGGCGATGCCATTGTGACCATCAAGCCCGGACAGGGTGGTCTGGAGGCCCAGGACTGGACCTTCATGCTCTTTAAGATGTACATGAAGTACTGCCAGCGTCGCGGCTGGAAGGTCACGATTAACGACTGCCCCGCTGCTGAGGTCATCGGCATCGACCGCGCGACCTTTACCGTCGAGGGCAAGGACGCATTTGGCATGCTGCGCGCCGAGGCCGGCGTCCACCGCTTGGTTCGCATTAGTCCCACCGACGACAAGAAGCGCCGCCAGACCACGTTTGCCGGCGTCGAGGTCATCCCCGTGCTACCCGATGATATCGACATCGAAATCAGTCCCGATGACATCCGCGTGGACGTGTACCACGCGAGCGGCCCGGGCGGTCAGGGCGTTAACACCACCGACTCCGCCGTGCGCGTGACGCATTTCCCCAGCGGCATTGTGGTCACCTGCCAAAACGAGCGCAGCCAGATCCAGAACAAGGCCGCGTGCATGCAGATCCTCAAGGCTCGCCTGTACGAGATTGAGCTCGAGAAGCGCGCCGAGGCGCTCGATGAGATTCGCGGACCCAAGACCACGATCGGTTTTGGCAACCAGATTCGCAGCTACGTGCTCTACCCGTACCAGATGGTCAAGGATCTGCGCTCGGGTGTGGAGACCAGCAATGTCGAGGCCGTTCTTGACGATGGCGACCTGGACCCGTTTGTTATTGGCTACCATCGCTGGGCCACCGGCAACGCTGACGCGGAGACCCCGTCTGCTTAAACCGCCCGGTTTATGTGGAAATGGATTAAAACCCTCCGAGCAGTGTGGTTTTGTATCCAGAGCAAACCCTGCGCAGGGGTGGTTTTTGTCCGGCGAATCGGTAGAATCGAATACAAGAAGAAGTTCAAAGCGCATCCGATGGGGTGCGCTTTTTTGAGGGAGGCAGCATGGCATATCGTCTGGACATCAAGCGCATTCTTTCGATGAACTTCTTTCACGATCTGCCCCAGATTATGTTGGGGTGCGCTCTGGCCGCTATTGCGACCGACCTGTTTTTGATTCCCAACGGCCTTGCTGCCGGTGGCGTTACGGGCCTTGCCACCATTATCCAGGCGGTCGGCGCATCGCGCGGCCTATCGCTTCCCGTTGGTATTCAGACGATCGTGATGAATGCCTTGCTGCTGCTGGTCGTTATGCGCGAGGGCGGCATGTTCTACGTGGTGCAGACCGCGACGGGCTTTGTGCTGCTGGGCTTCTTTACCGATCTGTTCGCCCCGTTTGTAGCACCTCTGGCGGATGCGGACCTGATGCTTCCCGCTATGTGGGGCGGCATTATTACGGGCATCGGTTACGGCATGGTGTTGCGCGCCGGCGCCAACACCGGCGGCTCGGACACGATTGGCCAAATCATCTCGCGTAACACCTCGCTGCCGGTGGGCTCGACCGTCATGGCAATCGATGTTGCCGTGTGCGCGCTGTCGGCTCCGGTCTTTTCAATCGAAAACGCGCTATATGCAGGCCTTTCGATGGTCATTAGCGGCTACGTGATCGATGCCGTGGTCGATGGTGGCAACAAACGCCGTATGGTACTCATCATCTCGGACAAGTTCCCTGATATCGCTACCGATATCATGTATGGCCTGGGTCGTGGTTGTACCAAGTTTAAGGCGACTGGCATGTATTCGGGTGCCGAGAAGCCGGTGATTATGGTCATCGTGAGCCGTCGAGAGCTCAATACCCTCAAGACGATCGTGCGCGAGCGCGATCCTCACGCCATTGTGACGGTCGCTGACGTTACGGAAGCCTTCGGCGAGGGATTCAAGGACATTAGCGCGTAGGGGCGACCGCGTTCCATCCAAAAGACGTTCACATTGATAAACCGTTTCATCAGCGGTTCTGCCTGCTAAATTGTTCAAATAATGATAAAAACTCTGGTAAAGCCATCAGTTTCCAGCATAATGAATGACGTACGTGCATCGCGGCTGGGTTGGGACGACCTTTCCGTGCCGTGCGCATCTTGTCTAAAGAGGATGAAAGGAAGGCACAATGAGCGACGAAGAGCTCAAAAAGGTTGCCAACGAGGTAAGGAAGGGCATCGTCACCGGCGTGCACGCTGCCAAGTCCGGCCATCCGGGCGGTTCGCTCGGCGCTGCCGACATCATGACCTATCTGTACTTTGAGGAAATGAACGTCGACCCGGCCGACCCCCGCAAGGCCGACCGCGACCGCTTCGTGCTTTCCAAGGGTCACTGCGCGCCTGGTCTGTACGCCGTGCTCGCCGAGCGCGGATTCTTCCCCAAGGAGGATCTCGAGACGCTGCGCCACATCGGCAGCCACCTGCAGGGCCATCCCAACATGAATGACACCCCGGGCGTCGACATGTCCACCGGCTCGCTTGGCCAGGGCATTTCCGCCGCCGTGGGTATGGCCGTTGCCGCCAAGCACTGGGGCGATACTTACCGCACGTACGCCCTGCTGGGCGATGGCGAGAGCGAGGAAGGCCAGGTCTGGGAGGCCGCCATGTTTGCCGGCAACCAGCAGCTCGATAACCTCTGCGTGATCGTCGACCACAACGGCCTGCAGATCGACGGCCCCGTCGAGGAGGTCAACGACCCCATGCCGCTCGCCGACAAGTTCCGTGCCTTTAAGTTCCACGTGGTGGAGCTTGCCGACGGCAACGATTTCGACCAGATCCGCGCCGCCTTTGCCGAGGCTCGCGCTACCAAGGGCCAGCCGACCGCCATTATCGCCGAGACCATGAAGGGCAAGGGCGTTTCCTTTATGGAGAACCAGGTGGGTTGGCACGGTAAGGCCCCCAACGATGAACAGTTTGAGCAGGCCATGGCAGAGCTCACGGCCGCCGGAGAGGAGCTCTAGGATGGCAGACGTCAAGAAAATCGCCACGCGTGTAAGCTACGGCGAGGCCCTCGTCGAGCTCGCCAACGAGCACGATGACTTCGTGGTCCTCGACGCCGACCTGGCCGCCGCCACGCAGACCGGTAAGTTTAAGGCCGCCTGCCCCGACCGCTTCTTCGATGTAGGCATCGCCGAGAGCAACTTGATGGGTGTTGCCGCTGGTATCGCGACCACCGGCCGCGTTGCCTTCGCGAGCAGCTTTGCCATGTTTGCCGCCGGCCGAGCCTTTGAGCAGGTCCGTAACTCCATCGGCTACCCGCACCTCAACGTTAAGATCGGTGCCACGCACGCCGGTATCTCGGTGGGCGAGGACGGCGCCACGCACCAGTGCTGCGAGGATATCGCCCTGATGCGCGTCATCCCCGGCATGACCGTGATCGTTCCCGCCGACGACGTCGAGGCCCGCGCCGTGACACGCGCCGCCTACGAGTGCGACGGTCCGGTGTACATGCGCTTCGCCCGTTTGGCCTCGCCGGTTATCAACGACCCCGAGACCTACAAGTTCGAGTTGGGCAAGGGCATTGTCATGCGCGAGGGCGCCGATGTGACCATCATTGCCTGCGGCCTGATGGTCGGCGAGGCTCTCGAGGCCGCCGAGCAGCTCGCTGCCGAGGGCATCGACGCCGAGGTCATCAACATGCACACCATCAAGCCCATCGATGCCGACCTGATCGTCAAGAGCGCCACCAAGACCGGCCACGTCGTGACCGTCGAGGAGCACTCCGTGATCGGTGGCCTGGGCAGCGCCGTTGCCGATGTCCTGTGCGGGCAGTGCCCGACGCCGCTCAAGAAGATCGGCGTCAGCGATACCTTCGGCGAGTCCGGCCCGGGTGCCGAACTCCTGCACAAGTACGGCCTGGACGCCGCCAACATCGTGGCGACCACCAAGGAGTTCTTGGCCTAGAGCAACCATCGCTCATCTGGCTGCAAACCAAACACACATAAACGAAAACAGGGACGTCCTCAAAGAGAGCGCCCCTGTTTTTTGTTAGCAACAAACAAAAAACAGGCCCGCATCAAGCAAGGGTTTTCTCCGGGAAACGGGCCCATCCCAACAAAGTGCCATTCAGACCCTTCCAACTTTGTATGCGCAGCATCACAAGGTAGATGCGCCGGCCCCATAGTAGCCGCAACCCTGCGCTCGGCCGGACAGATCCCAAAGCCCGCCATGCTTCTTATGTGCAGCAAAGGCAATGCTGCTAAAATACAAAGCGCTCATGTAGTTTAAACGCACGACGATAAGGAGCACCAGTGGGTAACCACTTTCGTACCTCCGGTGCGGGCGATGATGCCCCCAAGACGCAGACAGGCGTCCAGGGCAGTCGTTTCGCCACTCCGGATTCAGAGGGCCAGCCTGTTGCTCAGGCCCCCACTCAGCCGGCAGATCAGGCACAGCCGGCATCCGATCCCTTTGCCTACAATCCCACCAGCGATGTCGCGCTTTCCGGCACGGCGGGTTTTGAGCCCGTTCAGGCCGTGACCGCTCGCGTGGAGCAGCCTCAGGCTGGCGCCGCCACGCCGCAGCCTACCATGGCCGGCATTCCCGACCCCATGGCCCCTGCGACGCCGGTTCCTCAGCCTGCGCAGTCCGGTCTCTTTGCCGCTATTCCCGATCCCACGCAGCCTGCTGCCCCGGTGGTCGAGAGCGATCAGGCAGCCGAGGTCGCAAGCCTCGATAACGCGCTCAACAACCCCGATTTTACGTCGGTGTTTGCGCCCATCGATCCGCAGGCCAGCCGCAAGAAGATGGCCAAGCAGGCCGGTGTCGAGCCCGTCATCCTTATGGAGCATGTCACCAAGATCTACCCGGCACAGCCCAACAAGCCTGCACTTGACGACATCAACATTGAGATCTATCCGGGCGAGTTCGTCTTCCTGGTCGGTCACTCCGGCTCGGGTAAGACCACGCTGCTGTCGACGCTCAACCGCGACGTCAAGCCGACGAGCGGCCGCATCTTGGTTGCCGGTCAGGACCTCATGAAGATCAAGAACCGCAAGGTTCCGTTCCTGCGCCGCCAGATTGGCGCCGTGTTCCAGGACTTTAAGCTTCTGCCGCAAAAGACCGCCTACGAAAACGTGGCGTTTGCCCTGCAGTGCATCGGCAAGCCCAAGGGCGTCATTCGCAGCCAGGTGCCCGAGGTGCTGCGTCTGGTCGGTCTGGCCGATCAGATGGACTCGCTGCCCGACCAGCTTTCCGGTGGCGAGCAGCAGCGCGTTGCCGTCGCCCGCGCTATGGTCAACCGTCCGCCGCTGCTGATCTGCGACGAGCCTACGGGTAACCTCGACCCGGCGATCTCGCTGGGCATCATGAAGCTGCTCGAGCGTATTAACCGCACCGGCACCACCGTGATCGTCGCCACGCACGACCGCGAGATGGTCGATAGCATGCACCGTCGCGTGATCGCCCTCGAGGGCGGCCACGTTATCCGCGACCAGGAGAGGGGAGGTTACGGCAACTATGGCACCAACTAACGTGGGCTACTCCTTCAAAGAGGCAATCAGTCACTTCTTCCGTAACTGGACTACCTCGCTCGGCGCCGTCATCACGATCTTCCTTTCGCTGTTTATCATCGGCCTGTTCATCATGGGCTCCGCGATGCTGAACTCCGTGATCGGCACCGTCGAGGATCAGGTTGTCATCAACGCGTTCATTAGCGATGACGCCGATCAGGCCGATGTTCAGGCTTTTGAGGCCGAGCTTAAGACGTGGAATAACGTCAAGTCCGTGACCTATAAGGACAAGGACGACGCGCTGGCCGAGTATACGAGCAAGATGTCGGGCAACGCCGACGCCACCATGAGCGCGCTCGATGGCCAGAACCCGCTGCCGGCTTCGTTTGCAATTGAGATGGACGATCCGTCCAAGGTCGAGAGCACGGCAGAGAAGCTCAAGAAGAACGCCGACTTCCAGAAGATCGCGGATGACGGCGACGTCAACGCGAGCGTGCTGTACGGCCAGGAGGAAGTGAGCCGCCTGTTCCAGGTGACCAACTACATCCGCATCGCCGCCGTGGTGCTCGTTGGCCTTCTGACCTTTATCGCATTCATCTTCATCAACAACACGATTCGCCTGTCCATCACGGCGCGTCGTCGTGAGATTGCGATTATGCGTCTGGTCGGCGCCAGCAACGGCTTCATTCGCGGCCCGTTTATCACCGAGGGCGTACTGCAGGCCATTTTGGGCTCGCTGCTTTCCATCGGCGTTCTGGAGCTGCTGCGCAATCTGATGATTCCGCGTTTGCAGGAGAGCATCGGCTGGATGTCGTTTGCCCTGCCGATGCAGTACTACCTGGTGACCTATGCTGCGCTGATTCTGGTCGGTGTGATTATCGGTCTCTTTGGTTCTGCCATAGCCATGCGCCGCTACCTGCGCGTGTAGGCATGCCTGGAATTCATCCCTTCCAACGGGTCGTCTCTTATGGGGCGGCCCGTTTTTTGATCCCAAGGGAACGGCAGGAAAGCGAATCATTTGGGTAGACTCTTTGGAGTTCGTCATCGATAGCAAGGAGGCGCCATGGGGCGCAATAACAAGCATAAGCGCGGTGCCCGAAATAAGCGTGGGCCGGTGCGCAGCGAACGCCGTCCGAGCCTGACCGGGCGCGTGCAGCTCCATGAGCATGGCGCCTATGTCATAACCGAGAGCGGCGACTACAAGGTTATGGGCCGCGGTAAGCGCGAGATCATGGATGGCGATACCGTTGCCGTGAGCATTAAGAACAGCCCGCATGGCGAGCGTCGCGCCGTGATCGAGGGCGTGGTTGAGCGCGCAGCTATAAGCGTGGTGGGCACGTACCAGACCGCCGGTCCGCTCGGTGTGATTGAGCCGCTCGATTCGCGCCTGAAGGCCGACTTCTTCATTTTGCCCGAGGACACCTCGGCGGATCGTCTGGGTGTCCACCCGGGTGATGCTGTTGTCGCGCGCATTTTGACCTACCCGACGCGCCTGGAATCGGGCACTGTGACGATCGAACGCCGCATTGGCGGAGATGACGCGCCCGATTTGGGCGTTCAATATGTGATGGCGCGTTACGGCTATACCGATAGCTATCCCGAGGCCGCGCTAGACGAGGCCGAGGGGCTTTCGCTCGATGTGTCCGCGGCGCTTAAGGACCCGCTCCGCCGCGATCTGCGCGACCGCTTTGTCATCACGATCGACCCGGTCGACGCGCGCGACTTTGACGATGCCATTTCGCTGGAGCGTACGCCCGAGGGTGGCTACAAGCTGGGCGTGCATATCGCCGACGTTTCACACTATGTGGCTTGGGACGGGCATATCGATCTTGAGGCCCGCCATCGCACGACATCGGTGTATCTGGCCGATCGCGTGCTTCCCATGCTGCCCGAACGCCTGTCCAATGACCTGTGCTCGCTTCGCCCTGACGAGGACCGTCTTGCGTTTACCGTCGATATCGAGCTCGATGCGCATGGTCGAGTGCGGCATTACGATCCGTACCCCAGCGTGATTCGCTCGCGTGTGCGTATGGACTATGACGGCGCCGAGGCTCTGCTGGTGCGTGCCGGCGCGGTTGAGTATTCGGTGCTGGAGGGTGCGGCCGAGGATGTTGCGGCTGCTGAGACCTCGCGCGAGGAAGCGCTTGAGCGCGGTCTTGCGTGCGAGGAGACCGCCCGCGGCTACAACATCGACCTCGGCGATTTCCTTGTCGCCGCTAACGAACTCGCCGAACTTCGCCGTCGCATTCGTCGCGCCCGCGGCTCAGTCGATTTTGACACGGCCGAGATTCGCGCTCTATTGGATGAGGACGGAGTACCCGTGCGGATTGTGGCGCGTGAGCGTTCGTGTGCCACGTCGCTTATCGAGGAAGCCATGCTGCTCGCCAACGAGTGCGTTGCAGAGTGGCTGGCAGACCGTGATATCGAGGCCTGCTATCGCGTGCATGAGGATCCGAGCCCCGATAGCCTGCACGGTGCCGCCGTTGCGCTGGCGCAGCTGGACATCATCGACGATCGCCGTGCTGCCGGTATTGCCCTGGGGAGTCCCGATGAGCTGCAGGCTGCAGTTGATGCTGCCGCCGGTACGGCCAACGCACCGCTCGTCAACACGCTGCTTCTGCGCAGCATGCAGCGCGCGCTGTACAAGCCGCGCAACGAGGGCCACTTTGCGCTCGCCGCGCCGTGCTACTGCCACTTTACGAGTCCCATCCGTCGCTACCCCGATCTGGTGGTGCACCGCGTGCTCAAACTGCAGTTGGCCTATGAGCAGCTCGGCGGCAAGGACGCCTTGGTCCGTACGCCGCGGCTGATCGGCAAGGGGCGCGAGTCGCTGCCGCGCATTCTGCCGCAGATTTGCCGTGCGTGCAGCGATGCGGAGCGTGCGGCCGATGCCGCCAGCCATGCGACGCAAAAGATCAAGATTGCCCAGTACTATGAGGATCGCCTGGGCGAGCGCTATGCCGGAACCGTCTCGTGGGTTAGCAGCATGGGCCTCTTTGTGCGCTTGGACCTGACGCAGGTCGAAGGCTTGGTTTCGATCAAGAGTCTGGGCAACGAGTGGTTCGAGTTCGACGAGGATGCGCTTACGCTGACGGGCGCCGACACGGGGACTCGCTATGAACTGGGCCAGCGCGTGATTATCGAGGTCTCGCGCGTCAATACCACGCGTGGGCACTTGGACTTTAAGCTTATCCATTAGCCAAATCTCGACTCATGGCGGGAGAGCGGAGGGCGGTCTTTCGGGGCCGCCCTCCGCATTTGGATCATGGCTACCTTGCCGTCTGCTCGGCCGCCCGCTTACCTGCTATTCGAGAGGTAAAACCTACCAAAATAAACCTGTCCCTTTTTGGCAGGTTTACAAGAAAGCGGGGATGAGATGGCGACGGTGTATGGTTATGCGCGGGTGAGTTCGCGCGATCAGAATCTTAATCGGCAGCTGGATGCGCTGGGCGCCTATGGCGTGGGCTCGGCGAATATTTATGCCGACCATGCGAGCGGCAAGGACTTCGATCGCCCGCGGTATCGCGAGCTGCTGCACATCCTGGGAGACGGGGACGTGCTGGTGGTGCTTTCTATCGACCGACTTGGCCGTAATTACTCCGAGATTCTTGAGGAATGGCGACGCATTACCAAGGAGCTCGGGGTTGCCATTGTGGTGTTGGACATGCCATTGCTTGACACGCGCGTCAGGGCCAGCGGCGCGCCGGATGTGACCAATACCCTGATTGCCGATATTGTGCTACAACTGCTGAGCTACGTGGCGCAGGTGGAGCGCGAGAATATTCATCGGCGCCAGGCGGAGGGGATTGCAGCGGCGCGGGCGCGAGGGGTCCGTTTCGGTCGACCTCGCAAGCCGTGCCCTCCTCAGTTTGAGCTGGTACGCGATAGCTATGAGGCAGGCGATATTACCCGCAGCCAGGCAGCAAAGTGCCTGGGCGTGTGCGTGGGGACGTTCGATCGCTGGATGCGCGAGGCGGGGTAGGGGTTTGCGTCGCTTTGTCGCTTCCTGTTGCGATTCAAATTTTGATACGGTGGCGATGTCATTTGGGGCTACACTCGCTGATATTCAAAAAAGGAGGTAGGCCCTTGGCGCGCGTAAAACAAATAATCGGATGGACCGCGATCGTTCTGTTCGCTGCAACGCTGGCGGGCATCTGGGTGCTGACGGAGCAAAATGCGGTGGAGACGTCGTTGCTGAGCGAGTCCACCGCGCGTGTGGTGGAGGGTCAAGCTACGGGCGTACAGGCTGCCGATGTCGCGGGTGAAGCTCAGACCGAGAATGGGATGACCGGGGGCACCGATTCGGCTGCTTCGAATGTCCGGTCTGGCCGACTTGCTTCCATTCGCATGTGGGTGGGCACGAACGTCCGTCGCGTTGCCCATACCGTAGAGTTTTTCTTCGTCGGATTGTTCGCCTCGGTGGTCGTGGTTTGCTTTTCCAGGCGTCCGTGGAGCGTATGCTCCCGTTGCGTGCCCGTGTTGCTCTTTTGCGCCGTCTGCTCCGTTGGCGATCAGGTACATAAGATCTTTGTTCCCGGCAGGCATTTCGACGTTATCGATTTAGGATTCGATGCTGCGGGCTATGTTACCGCGATGCTGTTGATATTGCTGGCAGCGGTGTTGGTGCGCCATGCGACTCGGCCGATCGGCGCCCATGCGAGGCGCTAGCCTTAAGACGAGACATCGCGACTGCCTATGCTTCGACATTGACTACAATAACGGCTGCAATCGCGAGTGGTCGTCGATGTGCAGTTTTCCAGACACCTGTTTTCTCTAAGAAAGGAAATCCCATGGCGGTATTGTTTGTTGAATATCCCAAGTGCTCGACCTGTAAGAAGGCCAAGGCATGGCTGGA
>CABRLT010000012.1 GCA_902471785.1 uncultured Collinsella sp. | reverse complement strand
CGCCGCGCGCCCGATAACCAGGCGCCGCGCGAACGCCCGCGCACTGAACGCCGCGCAGGCGACCCGCGACGCACCGCGAGCCCCCATCGTGCTTCTGCCAACAACGCTGGCCGCGCCAACACTCCCGCCGCGGAGCAGACGCCTGCTCGTCCCAAGTCCCGCTACATTCCTGCGCTCGACGGCCTGCGCACGCTTGCCGTCGTCGCGGTGGTGCTCTATCACCTCAACCTCACGTGGGCTCAGGGCGGCCTGCTCGGCGTCACGATCTTCTTTGTGCTTTCGGGCTATCTGATCACGCGCTTGCTGCTCAACGAAGTCGCTAAGACCGGCCGCATCGACCTTAAGAGCTTCTGGATTCGCCGCATCCGTCGCCTAGTCCCCGCCGTGGTAACGGTAGTGTTTGTAACCTGCACGCTGTGCACTATCTTTAACCACGTGATGCTCACCAAGATGCGCCCCGACATCCTGCCGTCGCTGCTGTTCTTCAACAACTGGTGGCAGATTGCCCAAAACGTCTCGTACTTCAATGCTCTGGGCGACCCCTCGCCGCTCACGCACTTTTGGTCGCTTGCCATCGAGGAACAGTTCTACCTGATTTGGCCGCCACTGCTGTTTGCCATGGTATCCATGCATGTGAGCAAACCCAACACGCGCCGCGTGGTTCTGGGCCTTGCCGCGGTATCTGCCCTCGCCATGATGGTGCTTTACAACCCTGCCGCCGACCCCAGCCGCGTGTACTACGGCACCGACACCCGTGTGTTCTCGCTGCTGCTGGGTGCCTGGATGGCCTTTATCCCCGATCGCGACCTGGCGCCGGTGCGCCTCGCTCGTCGTTTGGGGCTCAATCGCCTAGCTGGCGCCGCCAAGCACGGCAAGAACGCCGAGGGCAAGCCTGGCGAGAAGGCCGACGAAGCAGCCGAGACCGCACCGGCACAGCCGAGCGCCCTCGTGCGCTTTTGGTCCTCGCCCGCATCCATCGATGTGTTGGGCGTCGTGGGTCTGGTTGGCCTTGCCGCCATGGTCGCGCTCACCAACGGCTACACCGCCTTCCAGTATCGCGGAGGCACGCTGTTATGCTCCATCCTCACGCTCATGGTCATCGCGGCCTGCGTGCAGCCCCAGGGAATGGTTGCCCGCGCGCTGTCCGCCGAGCCACTCGTGTGGGTTGGCAAGCGCTCCTACAGCATCTACCTGTGGCACTATCCGCTGCTGCTCCTCATGAACCCGGTCGCCAACATCAACGATACGCCGTGGTGGCAGTACATTTTGCAGGTGTTGTTGGTGGTCGCCGTGGCAGAGTGCTGCTATCGCTTTATCGAGACTCCGTTTAGGAAGGGCGCCTTTGGGCGCACCGTCGCCGAATTCCGCGATGGCACCACCACGCCCGCCAACTGGGCACGCACGCACATCCCTGTCTGCGCAGCCTGCGCTGTCGTGTTGGTCGTTGCACTGGGCGGCCTGATCTTTGTGCCCGAGACGTCTGCGCTGAGCGGCGAGGGCGCCGAAGTTCTGAACAAGGAAGCCAAGAACACCGCGCCCACCGACCAGCAGGCGGCCGACGACACCGACAAGGACAACGACGGCTTCCCCGATGGCTCCTACGATCTGCTTATGATCGGCGACTCCGTGTCGCTGCGTGCCGTAGACACCTTTGACGGCGTGTTCCCGCACAGCCATATCGATGCCGAAAAGGGCCGCCAGTTTGATGCGGGGCGCGCGACATTTGAGGGCTATATCCAGCAGAACCTTGCCGGCAAGATCGTGGTCTTTGCCCTGGGCACCAACGGCTTGGTAACCGACGACCAGATCGACGCCATCATGGCCGATGCAGGAGATAAGCGTATTGTGGTGTTTGTGAACACGCGCAGCCCGCAGCCGTGGGTTGGCTCTACCAACCAGGCCATCGCCAACGCCGCTACGCGCTACAAGAACGTGCGCGTTATCGATTGGTACGGATACAGTGCTAACCGCAACGACCTGTTCGATGGCGATGGCACGCACCTATCGACCACTGGCGTGACTGAGTACCTCAACTTGATCCACGACGCCGTCAAGAAGGACCTGCCCGTGCATCCCGAGGATCACGTCAACGATCCGCAGCCAGCAGCCGTCAAGTCTGCCACCGACGCGCTCGTCAACGCGCTCGCTCTCAAGCCGCACAAGCTGGGCACCGACAAGTAACCTGCAGCGCAAACTTCCCACATCCGGAGGGGGTGTCTGCACCTAGGGACACTCCTGACACAGCCGAGGAAGACCTCTACGGATGAATTCCGGGCCGCTCCGTCGCTCCAGACATCGTTTCCGCGTCTCGCGCCTGCCCCAAACAATCAAAACAAGCCCTTTTCGCCGCACCCTCAAAGGTCTGTGGGCAAAAAAGGGCAAATATGAGTACTGTTACCATTTTAGTAGCAGGCAAAACCACCCAAAATGACGTCCGAGCGACCCCTACAACCCCCTAAAGCAGCCAAGCTGACTGGTTTAAGGCGTATTACAGCCAATTTTAATGAACATACTATAGGTTATGTTTATTATCCTCGTGGATGTAAATGCTATTCACTTAGCAACAGTACTCATATTTGGCATTTTTTGCCCACTGCCATATAGCTAACACCCTATAGCAGACAAAAACAGGCCGCAGCCCATCGCTGCGGCCTGTTCGGAAGCAAAAGAGGCGCTAAGCGCTGTAGCCCATCGCCTGCAGGACAAACATGACAACCGTGAGCACCGTAATCACGCCGATAGTCGCCCAAGTGAGCACGTTCCACACGCGGCCGTTGCGGTTGGCGCCCATAATGTGACGGTCGGCGGCGATAACCACCTGGAACACCAGAACCACGGGCAGCAGCACGCCATTGATGACCTGCGAGGTCATCATAATCTGGAACAGATCGACGCCGGGCATAAGCACCAGCACGGCAGAGATACCGATGATGGCCGTAATGATGCCGCGATAGACCGGGGCCTCGTCCCAGCTGCGGTCGGCACCGCGCTCCCAGCCAAATGCCTCGCAGATAGCGCTCGACGTAACGCCCGGTAGCACGCAGGCGGCCAAGAAGCTCGCCGCGACCAGGCCCGAGGCAAACAGTACCGTGGACCACTGACCCGCAATAGGCTCCAGCGCGCGGGCAGCATCGGCAGCATCGCTGATCTGAATACCCGCCGGGAACAACACCGTACCAGTCGTGATGATAATAAAGCCGGCAATGACATCGGCGGCAAGCGAGCCGCTCACGGTATCGATGCGCTGCAGCACGATATCGTCCTCGCCCGCGTTCTTATCGACCACGTTGTTCTGCGCCAAGAAAATCATCCACGGCGCGATGGTGGTACCGATCGTCGCGACCACGAGCGACACGTAGCTGGGGTCATTTTGAATGTTAGGCACGACCAGGTCGACCGCGACCTCACCCCAGTTGGGGCCAGCCATAAACGCGGCGACAATATAAGTCACGAATACGCAGCTCACCAGCAGCAGAATCTTCTCGATGCGCTGGAAACTACCCGACATGGTAAGCATCCACACCAGCAGCGCCACCAACGGCACCGAGATGCTCGCCGGCACGCCAAAGAGAGCAAGGCCGCTGGCGATGCCCGCAAACTCCGAAATGGTCACAGCCGTGTTGGCGATCAACAGCGCCGCCATAGCAAGTACACTCTTGCGCACGCCAAAGCGCTCGCGAATGAGCGATGCCAAGCCCTTGCCCGTGACGCAGCCGCAGCGCGCCGCGGTCTCCTGCGTCACGATGAGCAGCACAGTCATGACGGGAAGCATCCAGAGCATCTTGTAGCCATAGCTGGCGCCCGCGCTGGAATACGTTGCAATGCCGCCGGCGTCATTGCCCGAAAGCGCCGCCAGCAGACCGGGACCCATAGCGCCAAAGATGGCCGCGATGGTCAACTTTTGCTTGGTGCCCGACTTTTGCTTGGTATTTTGCACGCGACCACCTAACCCATGACCGACATGGTGAGCAGCACCGCAGCGGCGCAGTACGCTACGCACGAGATCATGACGGCAATAACGTTCATGGCAGTACCCGACGTGTTGAGGTCATGCTCGTCACGCCAGAACAGCACCATCAGGTAAATCACGGCGCTCATGTTGCCAACCAGGCAAATGATGGCGGCGATATTAAAGCACCCGGTAAAGAGCTGTTCCTCAAACATGGGCGCATCGGGGAACGCAGCGGTGCGCACCAGCTGGGCGCACAGGTAGGTCACGAGTGACAGAATCAGGCCCATGCCCGTGCTCTGGAAGAAGAACCCCAGATACGGCTTGGGCTCGTCGTCGTGGCCGTCGTACTCGAGGAAGTAGTTCTTGACGAACGACACCATGCGCGAGGCAGCAAGCAGCACGAGCGGCATGGCGCACATGGGGAACACCACCAGATGCGCGGGGCCGAGCGCCGTTCCCAGCACGGTCGCCATGATGCACGACGCGATGCCCCATACAACAACCCAGTACTGGCGATGCACGAACCAGCTGAGCACGTTCGTCGAGTCGTCCGACGCGCTATCGCCCGAGCCGACACCGGCGATCTGCAGGTCCTCCTGGTGCTCCTCGGCGATAACGTCCATGGCGTCGTCGAAGGTTACGATACCCAGGATATGACGGTTCTCGTCGCAGACAGGGATGGCAACCAGGTCGTACTTGGTCATCTCGTCCGTCACGTCTTCCTGGTCCTCGTCGGGCGACACATAGACCAGGTCGCGATAGGCCAGCTGACCCAGCGTGGCGTCGCGGTCGGCTACGATCAGCGTGCGCAGCGAAAGCACGCCGGTCAGCATGCCGCTCGGATCCTCGGTATAGACGTAGTAGACGCTCTCGAAGTCCTCGTCGAGCTCGCGAATCGCCTCGATGGCGTCACCGACCGTTGCCGTGGCGGGCAGGGAGACAAACTCCGAGGTCATGATGCGGCCGGCGGTGTTGTCCTCATACCCCAGCAGGTTACGAATCGCCTTCTCCTCCTTGACGCCCATCAGGCGCAGGAGCTTCTCGGCCTTCTCGTAATCGAGCTCGTCGATCAGGTCGGCTGCGTCGTCCGGGTCCATCATAGCCAGCATCGACGATGCGTCCGTGTCGGACAGGCCCTCGAGCATCTCGGTCATAAGCTCGTCGTCATCGAACTCCGAAATGGCCTCGGCGGCCTGGGCAGTATCGAGCTGCGCAAACACCTGCGCACGCAGGCGCGGGTCGAGCTGCTCGATAATGTCGGCGATGTCGGCAGGGTGCAGCTCGCCGAGCGTCTTGTGCGACACCGAGAGTTGAATGTTCTTGGTCGAGCGGTCGAGCAGGTCCATGTAGGACCAAGCGATGATGTCCTCACTGAGCGGCTTGCCCAGGTGCTTCATAAAGCCTTCGACGATATGCTCGAGCGCGGGGCTGATGGCGCGTAGCAGACCGCGAGCACCAACCTCGGCGCCCAGCAGGCGCAGCTGGTTTTCGCCCGACATGGAAAACTTGATGTCGTTTACGCGCACGACCTTCATGCCCTGCGTGTCGACAATCTGCTTGTTGAGCACGTCGCGGGCAAGCAAGAGTTCGGTCGGCTGCAGGTACGAAAAACGGATTTCGGTGGCCGACGTCTTAAGGTGTACACCCGTCTCGTCGATACGGTCGACCCATTTGCGCCAACTGATCATAAACGGCGTCTTGCCGGGACCGCGGAACGCGAGCGACGTCACGTGTGGAAAAACTTCGCCGGTAGCAATGCCAAAATCGTTCACAACGCCGAGCTTTTCGCCATCGACGTCCAAGACCGGCAGTTTGAGCATCTCACTCAGATAATTCAATGGTGCTCCCCATCATAATTCCTCCGGACGCGGCCGCGCGTGCGGCGTCCGGGGGCTTCTGGATATGTATACGCATGCGCGGGCGGCACGCCGCTCGACGCTTACACCCCGTGCATGCGCAAAAAGCACCTGCATGGGGTCATCGACTGTATGGTCGAGGTTTGGATTTCACCTGTAACCTTTCTCTTGACCCTCATTAACCGCAGTAACTATAGCATCAGCATCGCCCTGCGGCATCGAATTTATGCGCTGCACATTGCAGGCATACCAAACGCTGACGCATCCGTGACATAGCTGTTGGGGACGTTCTTAAACGACTACCCAATGACTACTCTGTGGTGTCGTCGTCCTCGGCAAGTTGGGGAAACACGGCGTCCTTGGGCATGGTGGCCTTCGTCAGCGAGGTGAGCTTTTTGCTCAGCGACGTGTCCGTCTTGACCAGGTCGCTGAGCGTCACGATCTTGTAGCCGTCGGCAATGAGGCCGTCGATAATCTGCGGCAGCGCCTTGAGCGTCTGCTCGGCGCATTCGTCTCTATCGGTGAGCAGCACGATATTGCCCGGCGTCACCGAATCGAGCACCGTCGAGACCTGCTCGTCGGCACCGTTTAGCAGCCAGTCGCCCGAGTCAATATTCCACGAGACCACGGCGGAGACCAGGTCCATCGCATCAATCCAGTTTTGCTCGTCAAAGGCAGCGTAGGGAGCACGCAGTAGCATCGTCTTCACGCCGATCGCCGACTTAATCGCATCGGTGCCTTTCGTGATCTGTTCGCGTACCGCCTCACGGTCCTGACCCTTGAGCGAATCGTCGCTGTAGCTGTTGGATCCGATCTCGCACCCGGCATCGACAATCGCCTTGGCCGTGGCAGGCGAGGCCTCGGCCGCATCGCCCGAAAGGAAGAACGTCGCGGTGACGCCCTTTTCCTTGAGCACCTGCAAGATCTGTTTGGTGGCGCCGCTCGGACCCTCGTCAAACGTCAGTGCCACGTACTTTTTGTTGCCCTTGGGCGCCACGCTGGCGCACGCAACAACGCAATCGGTGGCGGGCACAACCTCGCCGCGGTCCTGTGTCTTGCCCGACTGCTCACCAACCCACACCTCGGATCGGCCCTGGACACCCCATGTCTGCACATACTCGATAGCGCCCGTGCCCTCGACCTTGAGCTTGGGCTCGATAACCGTAGCCTGAACCTCGTGCTTCTCGTAAGTGTTACGGCCATCCTTGACCGTCACCTTCTCGCCGCCCTCGAGTTCGCGGCTATCCCATTTGCCCTGCTTCACGCGCTTGCCGTCGACCTTCACCGACAGCTTTTCGCCCCCATGGCGCTTGAGCACGCTGTCATCGACGGCCAGCAGGTCGCCTGCGTCGTAGGTGTCAGTCAACTCCTGGTCGTCGATGAGATTCTGCAGCGTAGAGCCCACACGCACCGCGGTCTTCTGGCCGTTGAGCTCCACGTCCACACTGCGGTTGACGTAGCCCACGACGGCAGCGATAAACAGCACGAGCGCGCAACCCACGGCGATGAGCGCGTAGGGCAGGCGAGACGAACGACGGGGCGTACGGCTGTTGCCGATGCGCGCACTGCGGTCGCTAAAGCCGCGGCTATGGTTGAGGTACATCGCGCCGGGCTTACGGTGACGCTTGCGCTGACCGCTGGGCAGCTGCCCCAGGTCGCGGCGCGCCGTCGGACGCGCACCCGAACGCTCGTTTAAGTTGGATCCGTTTTGGCGCATGTGCCCTCCCCCATAAACACAGCAAGCCGGAGCAACAGGTCTCCGGCTTGCCTCCCATCATTTGGTACGTCGCTATTTTGTAGCTTTTGACGAGCCTCCGCTCGCCTTTTGGTATTCGTCCTTAAAGGCCTTGAACATGCCGCGCGTCTTGCCGAGCTGCTTGCCCAGTGCGCGACTGCCCTTGTCCACGGCAACCGATCCCTTGTCGTCGAGCACCTTGGCGCCCTTTTTGACCTTGTCGCCCACCACGACGCTGGCCTCGGCGGCCTTGGCAGCCGCACCGCCCGAATACCCGAGCGACTTGACCTCGTCCGAAACGATCATTGCGCCGTCCGCATAACCGCGCAGCATCGTCGGCGGCACCTGCGTGTCACCGACCAAAACACTCGAAGCAGCACCGGCGGTCACATAGAATGCCTGCACGATGCCCGAGCGTGGCTTGAACTCCACATCCGAGCAATAGCCCACGACGTCGCCCGATTCCGTGCGCACGTCCATACCGACCCAGATGATGCAATCGTCCAGGTTGATGTCGAGGCGCTTAGCGGCGGCGGCATCGTACGTGTCCTTGACGTCATCGACCGCAATGGCGCCCTCGTAGACACCAATGGCGTCGAGCGCTACGAATCGATCGGGGCGCTCGATCATGCCCGCGATATCGGACTGGCGGACCATAAAGCCGACCACGCGCGTACCGCCCGGGGTAAAGACCGGAAAGTGAATCTTTCCGAGCTTTTTAGGGCTGCGCGGCGTGCCGTCCTTTTTGGTGCGCTTGTCCTCGGTAGGCTTGCGATAGATCTTGGCGCCGACAAAATCCCCGGCGCGCATTATGCCTCGGTCGAGGGCTCCGCAGCCTCGGTATCAGCCTCGACGGCGTTCTCGACCACGACGTCGGCGGCAGGCGTCACGTTGCCGCCCGAAATGGCGTCGTTGAGCTGCTCGCGCAGCTGGTCCATGCGCTCGCGGGCCAGGTCGACCTTGGCGCGCAGGTCATCAGTCTTGGCGTCGACCATCGGGCCAAAATCGTTGACCGCGGCGCGGGCCTCCTCGGCACCATGCTCGTAGGTGTCGCGCATGTTATCCCAGGCGTCATTGGCGATATCGGCAGCCATGGCGCGGGTCTCGGCGCCCGAGCGCGGGGCCAGAGCAACACCGATAATAGCGCCGGCAGCGGCACCAAAAAGTGCGCCGGAGACAAAGCTGAAAGTCTTACCCATGATCATTCCTCTCCTGCGGGCACGTCGGTGCCCACCGTTTGAATGCTGTCCATTATACCCGCAGCGCATCACTTGCCGCTCCGCTCATCTGCGTACGGCAAAGGCGCAGGTACGTGATGGTGATAAACGCGTAGGCCTACTCCTGGGGCATAGCCGGCATGGCCACCGTGGCACCCGGGTCCTCGCCGGCGCCGTCCACGAGCGGCAGGCCGCCCTCATGCGCAGGTCCCGCCGGAACCGTCGCCGCACCGCCAAAGACGGCAGCGGAGGCCTCGTGGTTCTCGGCAACCGCGCCCTCGGTATCAATCGCCACCTGGGGCTCGTCGTCAAAGTTGGGGACGCCCTGGGGCTCGGTGGGATCGGGCTCGGCGGTCGCATCGGCAACGAGCTCGGCGTCGACCGGCACATCGCCCTCGTCAGCGCCCTCGTCCTCGGCAGCATCTTCGCCGTTCGCAGCGGCAACGGCCTCGTGCGGGTCCTTGCCCTCGGCCTCGGCACGCATGCCCAGCACCAGGTTGCGCAGGCCCGCGACCGTGCCTTCCACGTCGGGGGCCGGTTGGTCGGCGTGCAGGTACGCCCAGTCCATCATAAAGGTGGCCGACGACAGCGCGCCAATGGCCAGCGCGTCATCGGGACACGAAAGCTCAACCTCAAAGACACGCTCGTCATGCTCGCTCACGCGCGTGCGGCCGCACGAGATGCTGCCGGCAAGACCGGTCTCGTTCATGAGCTCGACCGTCACGTGCTCCAGCAGGTGGCAAAGCTCGGTCTGGCCCATGCAGTCCTGGAACTCGCGACCGGAATCGCCCAGGCACAGGTGCTTGGCAATCGCCGGCACCAGGTAGTACACGCGCGCCGTGGCCTCGATATCCTCCGAGGTCATGAGCGGCATGCCGGGGTTCACCAGCACGTGCGCGCAAATCTTGTCCTCGCTGACGGTGACCTTAAGGATGTTGAACAGGCCTGCCATAACTCTCCCCTACTCTTCCTTGCCCTACTCGTCGCCATCGTGCGGATCCACAGAGCCCGCACCCGACGCCGCCGGCTTGTCTGCCGAAAGCTCGGAATCCTTCTTATCGGTTTCGGCCGGAGCGATCACGCGAATGAGCGAGATGCGCTGGCCACGCATCGACTGTACCTTGAACTTGTACCCCGCGACCTCAAACACCTCTCCAATATCGGGCACCGAGTCGCAAAGCTCCAAAATCCAGCCGGCGATGGTCTCATAATCATCGCTTTCCTCAAGCGGCCAACCAAGCTCAATCGCGTCATCGCACGAAAAACGCCCATCGACGAGCCACTCGCGGCGCGAAAGGCGCGTGAGGTACTTGTTGTCGGGGTCGAACTCGTCCTCGATCTCGCCCACGATCTCCTCGACGATGTCCTCGATGGTAATGATGCCGGCCGTGCCGCCGTACTCGTCCACAACGACCACAATCTGATCGTGCGAGGTCTGCATCTCGGAAAGCAGCGGCAGGATGTCCTTGGTATCGGGCACAAAGGTGGCGTCGCGCAAAAAGTCGGCGATGGGCTGGTCACCCTTGCCGTCGAGCGCGGGCTGGATCAGGTCCTTGATATGTGCGATACCCGCCACGTTGTCGGGATCCTCGTGGTAGACGGGGATACGGCTGAAGCCGGTCTGGCGCATGGTGGACAACACGTCGGCGACCGTCTCGTCATCCTCGCACATGGTGGTGTCCACGCGCGGTACCATGACCTCGCGGGCAACGGTGTCACCCAAGTCGAAGATCTCGTGGATCATGCGCTTTTCCTCGTCGAGCAGGTCGTCCTGCTCCGAGACCATGTACTTGATCTCTTCTTCCGAGACGTTCTGGCGGTCGTCGGCGCTCTTGATGCGCAGGATGCGGGCCAGGCCGTCGGAGCAGGCGCCGGTCAGCCACACGAGCGGGCGGGCGATCTTCTGGAACACGGAAAGCGGCCCCACGACCTGCTTGGACACGCCCTCGGCGTTAGCGAGGCCAATACGCTTGGGCACGAGCTCGCCGATCACGATGGAGACAAAGGCGACGGCGACGGTGATGATGACCGGCGCCAGGCCACGCGCGATTGCGGAAAGCGGCGCGATGCCAAAGCTCATGAGCCACGTGGCAAGCGGGTCGGACAGACTCGTCGAGGCAACGGCGGACGAGGCGAAGCCCACGAGCGTGATGGCGACCTGGATGGTGGCCAGCAGCTGGTCGGAGTCGGCAGCCAGCTTAATGGCACGCTCGGCGCGCTTGTCGCCCTCCTCGGCATCGTGCTCCAGCACGGCGCGCTTGGCCGTGGTGAGCGCCATCTCGGACATAGAGAAGTAGCCGTTGATGAGGGTCAAAACGAGGGTGGTGATAAGGGAGATGGTTATGTCCATCGGGAGTTTCTCGAACCTCCAAGATTCGGGACGT
>CABRLT010000011.1 GCA_902471785.1 uncultured Collinsella sp. | reverse complement strand
ACTTTGGTGCGGCCGAAAGCTATCCCAAGTTCGACTGGGGCCAGCTGGGCGCCGCGGTGGTGACCGACTACAACGAGGGCACGCATTCGTTTGGGCGCATCTTTACAGTGGACGAGACGGCGCGCACCTACGAGCTTGTGGACCAGATCGCAGTACCGTTTTCAGGTTACGTCAGCAGCGCGCAGCGCGTCGGCAATTCGAACAGCATGCTCGTGGCATCGGGCCAGGCCAAGACCTTTACCGAGTGCGATCGGTACGGTCTGGCCATCACCACCTACGAGATGGAGGCCGAGAAGTACATCTATCGCGTGTACAAGTACGAGCTGTAGGGCCGCGCTCTGCATCACTTCACGTCAAATTCCACGCGATCGAGCTCGGGCACATTGAGGTCGATGAGCTTGCGGGCGACGTGGCGGTCGCGTGCCCCGAGCGCCTCGCTTGTCGTCACATGGGCGACAACCTCGCGCTCGACGATGCCCTCCTCGTCGCCTTCGGTGGCCGAGGTCTCGACGGCGACGGTGTAGTCCTTAAAGCCTGGCAGCACCGCCGCAAGCTCGCGCGTGGTTTCGGTGACGCCGTAGCCGTCCTGCACGCCGGCCTGCGCTGAGCCAATGGAACCCGCCGTCATAACGATGCAGGGGATGGCAAAGATTACCGTGCCCACGATGATGCGGCGGCGCACCTTGCGCGATAGCTCGTCGACCTCGGCATTTTCCTCGGCAGTCACAATACCGTCGCCGTTGAGGTCGCGCTTGAGCGGCACGCGCAAAAGAAGCAGAACGGCTTCGGCCGCGAGTGCGATAAAGACCACGTTGATGCCAAACTCGTAAAGCGCCGAGAGAAACAGTGACCCGCTTGCGATGGCGATGCCATAGCCCGCCGCGCACAGGGGCGGCATGAGCGCGGTCGCCACAGCCACCCCGGCGATGAGCGTGGCGGGTTCCTGGTCGCGCGAGTTGCCCAGGCCACCCGCAAAGCCGCCCGCGAGCGCGACGGCAAGGTCCCACACAGTCGGTGTCGAATTGTCGATGATGGCGGCCGTGGTGGTGCCAAGGGGCGAGAGCTTAAAGTACAACGTGGACGTGACCAGGCAAAAGACCATCTGCAGCGCGAGGCCGGCGACGGCCTCAAGGGTGATCTCGCGGTCGAGCGTGGCGATGCCGTATGCCATGGCAAGGACCGAGCCCATGAGCGGGCAGATGAGCATGGCGCCTACAATGGCGATATCCGAGTCGATATCGAGGCCGATGCTCGCGATCAACATGGCAATGATCAAGATGCATAAGTGTGAGCCAGTCAGGCGCGCCCCGTTTACAAAGCGCTTGCGAATCACGTGATAGGGCGCGCGTCCCTCGCGAATGTTGAATGCCCGCTTTAGAAAGCGGCTTGCGTTCTCCATGGCCTCGCTGTGGGCGGGGCGGATGCCATGGCGCCGATGATGGCGCTCGCGCAGTCGCTTGAGCTGTTGTTTATCGAGTTCCATGTCCACCTCGTATTGCCGTAGGAACGCGGGTGCGTTCGCAGCATGTACTCTACACCGTGACGGGCGGGGCGGTCATCTTGACATGGAACTTAGGCGAGCAGGCAAAGGAAGACACGCCACATACAAGTACTGCCGAGGGTTTCGGCAGATACAAAAAGCGCGGGGCCGGATGGTCTCCGACCCCGCGCTCTGCACGGGTGCGTTGTTGTTTGGTTTAGCCCAGCAGGCTCAGGCCAACAGAGACAAACGCCAGGATAACGCCGACGATGGACTCGCCACCGAGCAGGCCGCTGGCGACAACCAGGCCCTGCTCCTGGAAGGCGGCATCCTTGGCGGTCTTCTCCTCGTCCGAAAGACCGGCGTTGGCATCGCGGTGGGCTGCCCACTTGTCGTAGGCGAGCTTGACGCAGGAGCCCAGGAAGGCCGTGAGCGACATGTAGAACGGCAGGTACACGCCCAGGCCGATCATCATGGCCGGAATGCCGAGCCAGTACATGACGATGCCGGCGATAAAGCCGCCCGCAAACCACGGCACGCTCGGGATGCCCGAGACCATGGTGGCGACCACGCTTGCCTGTGCGGCCACAAAACTCTTGTCGGGGCCAAAGGCGTCCGGACCATAGGCGGTGACGAGCGCGACCATGACGGCGGCGGCGACCAGGGCGCCCACGATGCCGCCAATGGCCTGGCCGACCCACTGCGCGCGCGGGTTGGTGCCCAGCACGGCGCCGGCTTTGAAGTCGTTCATGACGTCGCCCGCAAGGCCGCACGCCACGGCCACGATGCCGGCGATAAAGAACAGCTTGACCTGAGCGAGCTGCGCGAAGGCGGCAACGATGAGCATGACGATGAGGCCGAAGATCTCCATGGGGTCGATGCCCGTCTGGCCGCAGCTCTGCGCGCTCATGATGGTGGTGACAAAGGTGAACAGCGTGACGATGACGGCCGGAACGGGGCCAAGGTCGAGCACGATGGCGATGATCACGGCGATGGCGGCAGCGCCCAGGCCGATGATACCGGCGTCGAGTTTAAGGGAGCCCGAGATGAGCGACTGCTCGTCGGTGTCGGTGGAGCTGTCGGCGGCGAGGCCGCGGACGATACCGGCGACCTGCGGAAGGATGTCCTTGAGGACGACGGCGACGCCAAAGCCCATCATGAGGCCCATACCCAGGGACTTGACGATGCCCTGTGCGGTCATAACGTCAAACAGACCGGCAGCGGTGCCGCCGACGATGATGCCAAAATTGCCCAGCAGCGCGCCGGCAAACCAGAACGCGACGGGGGCGAAGCCCACCAAAAAGCCGATGGACAGCAACATGGGCGAGTTGTAGATGGCAAAGGTCACGCCGGGGATATTGAGCGTGCACAGCATGCTGGGCACAATGCCCAGAGCGTCGCGCAGCACGCTGTAGATGCCGGCGATGGCCATGGAGCCAAAGAGCTGCTTGCCGGTCTTGCCGCCGGCCTCGGTCGCGCGCAGGGTCTGAGCTGCGGCGTTGCCGGTGGGGAACTCAAGCGCGGCGTCCACGATAAAGTGACGGTGGATGAGTGCCGTGGCCAGCAGGCCTAGGATAGTGCCGGCGAGTGCCACGATAAACATGTCGAGCCAACTGATCTGGTCGGCATAGCCCAGCATCCAGGCGCCCGGGATGGTAAACGCCAGACCGCCAGCGACCATGGCGCCTGCGGACATGATGGTGTGGGTGACGTTGGCCTCGTTGAGGCTGGCGTTGCCCATGAGCTTCAGGAAGAACAGCGAAATGACGGCAGCGAAAATGATCGGCCAGGGGAGGGCGCCCATCTTGAGGGCGGTGTAGGCCGAGCTTGCCGTGATGATCACGCAGCCAAGGACGCCGATGACGACGCCGCGCAGCGTGAGTTGCCCGCGCATCGAAGCGCGGTTCGAGGGATTGCTCATATAAAACTCCTTTGCGTATATCCGCTTCCCCCGGGAGCGCCGTTACGGATACGGCGCGGGAAGTCGGGTTACCAAGGGCCGCCGCGTGAGCTCGCAAACGACCGCGCACCAGTATAGCCGCAAGCTAGTCATTTTGGGATGACTGGTTTAGGTAGGCGATATACTGCTGGGCAGACGAAAGGAGCGCCGACGATGCTTAATGGGTGCGCATATATATTGACGGTCGACGTGGGCAACACGTTCATTCGCTTTGGCCTGTTTGCAGAGGATTCGGCCGCGGCGCAGGAATGTCCGCTTGCGACGTGCGAGATCACCACGCCGTCGAGCATCACGGCAGACGAGGCGCGCATGCGTCTCGTGCAGGTCATGGCCGCACTGGCGGCCGATGCGGGCATGCCGGGCGCGCTTGTGTCCACGGCTGCTGTGCTGAGCTGCGTGGTCCCGGCGCTCGAGCGCCCGTGGAAGGCGGCACTTTCCCGTACCTGCACGGGGCGCGTGCTCACGGTGGGGCCGGGACTTAAGACCGGCATGCCCGTGCACTACGATGACCCGGCCGAGATCGGTCCCGACCGCATCGCCGACGCCGTGGCTGCCCGCGCCGTCTACGGCTCGCCGTGCATTGTGATCGACCTGGGCACGACGACCAATATCGAGGTCATCGACGCACACGGCACCTTTGTCGGCGGCGTTATCGCGCCGGGGCTGGCGCTCGGCGCCCGTTCGCTCTCGGCCGCTGCGGCGCGCCTGCCTCAAGTTGAGCCCTCGGCGCCGACACACGTCATCGGCCGTAACACGCGTGAGGCCATGCGCTCGGGCGTGGTTCTGGGCGAGGTGGCCCGCATCGACGGCATGCTCGACATGGTGCTCGCCGAGATGCGTGCGACCAAGGCCGCGGGGGAGGGCGATGTGCCCATCGTCATTACCGGCGACGATGCCGAGGCGCTTGCGGCGCTGGTCGGCCATAGCCTGACGGTCGACGACGCGCTGACGCTGCGGGGCCTCGCCGAGCTCTACCACATCAACCAAAAGCCCCGCCGCGCGTAGCGATGGGGCGGTGGGATAAGCGCCCCTACCTTTCACCTGCTACAATGGGTCAAACTATTGCGATTTCGGAGGTGTCTGGCATGTCGGACGATCTTCATCAAACTGCGTCGGGCAAGCGCCGCGACGTTATTAGCTGGGATGAGTTCTTTATGAGCGTGGCCATCGCCGCGCAGCGCCGCAGTAAGGACCCCAACACGCAGGTGGGCGCGTGCATCGCCAACACCAACCACCGCATCCTTTCGGTGGGCTACAACGGTACGCCCTCGGCACTCAACGATGACTTTTTCCCGTGGGGCACGAGCGATGACCCGTTGCAGGACAAGCACAACTACGTGGTGCATGCCGAGGCAAACGCCGTGCTCAACTACCGCGGCTCGCTCAAAGACCTTGAGGGTTCCACGGTCTACGTCACGCTGTTCCCGTGCCACGACTGCGCCAAGATCCTGGCACAGGTGGGTGTGGGCGAGGTCGTCTACCTGGACAATAAGTATGCCGACACCGATGACGGCCGTATCAGCCGCCGCATTCTCGACTCCTGCGGCATCAGCTACCGCCAGGTCATCGTCGATGTCCAGATTGGTACCGGGGAGCAGGCTCAGCAGTAGCGCGTGCCAACGCCAGTTGGCGGCAAAACAGCTAAAAGAGCCCCGTCCCAAATTGACTACTCGTGAAAGTCGCGTTTGCGCGCATGGACGGCTCGTGAGCGGGTACATGGCTGTAGTAACATAGCTTCTGTCCGCGGGCGTGCCCGCGTTATTGTGAGAAAGGAGCCCCTGTGGCTGTTAACGAAGAGCTGCTTAAGAAGGTTCTTGAAGAGATTCGCCCCAACCTGCAGGCCGACGGCGGCGATATGGAGTATGTGGGCGTCGACGACGAGGGTGTCGTCAAGCTGGAACTGCAGGGCGCCTGCGCCGGCTGCCCCATGAGCTCGCTGACCCTTTCCATGGGTATCGAGCGCATCCTGAAGGAGCATGTGCCCGGCGTTACCCGCGTCGAGCAGGTCAATGCTTCCGGCGAGGCCGAGGACCTGTACGACGAGTACGCGCCGTTCTAAGATGCGAAAGCTGCGGACGGTACGCTCCGCATAGACGTTACGTCCAAATATGCGGCTGCGAGCGCAAGGCCCGCGGCCGCATTTGTATGTAGGGAGCAGAGGGATCGATATGCTCAACGACCTCTACCATATGCTTGATCCCGTCGCGATCTCGGCGGGCCCCATCACCATCTACTGGTACGGTCTGGCCTACGTGGTCGGCGCTCTGCTCACGGCGGTCGTTATGTACCGCACGCAACGTCGTTGGGGCTTCGACATCACGATCGATGACCTGACGAGCGTCGTGGTCGGCGCGGTCTTTGGCCTCATCATCGGCGCGCGCCTGTTTTACGTCGTCTTTTACGGTGATGGCTACTATTTGGCCCACCCGCTCGAGATCTTTGCCACCAACGAGGGAGGCATGAGCTTCCACGGTGGCCTGGTGGGCGGCATCTTGGGCGGCATCATCGTGTGCCGCATGTACAAGCTCGACGCCTGGACTTTGGCAGACCTCGCGGTCATCGGTGCTCCGCTGGCCCTGTGCCTGGGGCGCTGCGCCAACTTTGTCAACGGCGAGCTGTGGGGCAAGCCGACCGATCTGCCCTGGGGCGTGATCTTTGGCGGCACCGCGGGCGATATGCCGCGCCATCCCTCCCAGCTCTACGAGGCATTTCTCGAGGGCATTGTGCTCTTTTGCATCCTGCAGGTGCTCAGCCGCAAAAAGCCGCTATTGCCCCAGGGTACGTTTATGGGCGTCTTTGTGATGGGCTACGGCATCGTTCGCTTTTTGATTGAGTTTGTGCGCGTGCCCGATGCGCAGCTGGGCTATCTGCTGGGCGGCGTCATCACCATGGGTCAGCTGCTGAGCCTGCCGCTCGTAATCGCGGGCCTGGCGCTCATCATCTTTGCTCGTCGCCGCAACCAACCCCAGCGCATCTACCTCGACGCTTAACCACCAAAAAGTGAACAAGCACCTTTGTGGTGGTTCGCTGGGCAACGATGACAGAACCGTAACGTTTCCCCAGATAAAACCTGCCAAAATAAACCTGTCCCTTTTTGGCAGGTTTCTAGAAAGGCTTTCGGACTGTGAAGGATTCCGACCTCTCCACAACGGCTGCGCGCGACGCTGCCCGCATCGTCTGGTTTAAGCGCTACCCCGCCAAGCAGACGCTCATCGCATTTTTGCTCGCGCTGTTGGCGACCACGGCGTTTTCCATCGATCCCGCCCCGGTGTCGAGCAACGCAGTCTTGGCAATTGACCCCAAAGCCTCGGGCATGCTGTACGTGTGCTACGAGGTGCTCCTCTCGTTTGCCGGCCATACCGACGCGGTCATGCTGCTTGCGCTTGCCTGCCTGCTCACGCTGCCGTTTCGCTACGTATTCTTTGGCCGCGGCGACGCCTGGCGTCCCTCGGTGATCCTTCCGTCGCTGTTCTTTGCCGTCTGCATGGTGTTTGGCCGCAGCTACGACCTCACCGATTCGGCCGAGATCGTGCTCGGCGACAAGGCCCGCATTATCTGTGCCTGGATAGGCGGTGCGGGCTGGATGCTCTTGGCGGTCGTTGCCTTCTACCTCGCCTTTGAGTGTCTAGATTGGCTGAGCTCTCGGCGCATTCCGTTTTCTGAAGCGCACTTTGGCCGCGTATGGCGTGTGGCTCACGCCGTGCTCTCGGTCCATCCCTTTGCCGGGCCCTTCCTGGTGCTTATGGTCGCCTGGGCGCCCACGCTCATCGCTTCGCTGCCCGGCCTTTTTATGGGAGATACGGGTGCGCAGATTCGCCAGTGGTTCAACTACCCCAACGGCACGAGTGACTACCTGCGTCTGCTCAATCCCAATGTGCTGCTCAACGGACATCACCCCGTGGTGCATACGGCTATCATCGGTTCGTGCGTCCAGCTGGGGCTTTCACTGTTCAACAGCGCCAACGCAGGTCTTGCCATCTACACCTGCGCTCAGTTCGTCATTACGGCCGCCTGCATGGCCTATTCCATCTCGTCACTGCGCAAGCTGGGCGTGAGCCTGCCGGTCCGCGGCGTAATCCTGCTGTTCTTTGTGTTTATGCCCATGTTCTCCAACTACGCGGCCTTGCTTACCAAAGACGTGCTGTTTGCCGACGCGTTTTTGGTGCTGTTGGTGCAGACCGTGAAGCTCGTGGCCTGCGGCCTGCCCCGTCGCGATGCCAATGTCGAGCGTGCAGGCGAACAGAGGCCTGTGCTCTTTGCGCGCCACGACTGGCTGCTGCTCGCTCTGGGCGCCATGGGTTCCACGTTTCTGCGCAATGGCGGCCTGGTGTTTTCCCTGGCGGCATGCGTGATCGCGGCGGCGTTTTGCGCGTGGGACGCGCATGTGGCTCATCGTGCAGCCAAGCAGGCTGGTGCTGCGACTTCGGGCGCCACGCCGCGTTTCCGCTGGGTGGGAGTTCTTGCGGTGCTTGCGCTCTGCCTTGCCTCTAATATGTACTTCACTAAGGTCTTTATGCCGGTGCACGACATCACGCCTGGTTCCAAGCGCGAAATCCTCTCGATTCCGTTCCAGCAGACGGCTCGTTTCGTCCAAAAGCACGATGGCCTCAACTCGGGCGTCAATCCCACGGTTAAGGAGGACGGCACCGTCGTGGAGGCTCCTTGCGACGGCTTGGTGACCGACGAAGAGCGCGCCGTGATCGACCGTGTGCTCAAGTACGAGAATCTGGGCCGCCGTTACAACCCAGATAAGTCCGATGCCGTCAAGAACTGCTTTAACGAGTACGCCTCGCAGGAGGACATCAAGGCCTATTTTGAGGTGTGGGCCCAGATGTTCAAAAAGGATCCCGAGTGCTATATCTCGGCGCTCATCAATAACTACTACGGCTACTTTTATCCGAGTGCCCGCGATGCGTGGGTCTACAGCACGGCGCGCAGTGCCGAGATCATGGCAAAGCCCGATAACCTCAAGTACTTCGACTTCCATCCGGTCGATAGCAAGGTTGTGCGCTGGTGCGACCACCTGATCAACCTGTACCGCGTGGCGGTGCAGCGCATCCCGTTTATCTCGCTCACCATGAGCTCGGCCACCTATGTGTGGATCATGATCGCCGTGGTGGTCTATCTGCTACGTCGTCATTCGTGGCGCGGGCTGGCCATTTGGGTGCCGCTGCTGGGCGTGCTCGCCGTGTGCCTGATCGGTCCCTGCAATGGCTCGACCTACATGCGCTACCTGTATCCGGTCATCGCCTGCATGCCCTTTGCCATCGGCGCCACCATCACCCGCAGCGACCTCCTCTGGTCCTAATTTGGTGCAAAGGGGACAGGTTACTTTGCACCAAGGGGCTGTATCATCACGACGCCTTCATTTTGGGGTTTATCTCGCAGGCCAGTAGGTATATCATAACGACGTTTGTTTATATTGCCCGAGCATCTGCGCTGGGCTTTAGGTCGAAACCGATAGGAGACACGTATGTCCGGACACTCTAAGTGGGCCACAACCAAGCATCGTAAGGGCGCGCAGGACGCCAAGCGTTCCGCCCTCTTCTCCAAGCTGAGCCGCAACATCACCGTTGCTGCCCGTCTCGGCGGCGACCCGCTGCCCGAGAACAACGCCAGCCTCGCCGCTGCCGTTGCCAAGGCCAAGGCTCAGTCCATGCCCAAGGACAAGATCAAGTCCGCTATCGACAAGGCCTTCGGTTCGGGTGCCGACGCCGCCGTCTACGAGAACATCGTGTACGAGGGCTACGGTCCCGCCGGTGTCGCCGTCTACGTCGACTGCCTGACCGATAACCGCAACCGCACCGCCGCCGATGTCCGTTCCGCCTTCTCCCACGCTGGTGGCAACCTGGGCACCTCCGGCTCCGTCGCCTTCCAGTTTGAGCGCAAGGGCCAGATCGTCGTCGCCAAGGAGATCCTGGACGAGAACGCCAAGAAGGAGACCATGATCGCCAACGGTGCTGCCGGTGACGAGGATGAGTTCATGATGGCCATCGCCGAGGCCGGTGGCGAGGACTACGAGGACGCCGGCGAGGAGTGGATCGTCTGGACTACTGCCAACGAGGTCATGGCTGTCTCCAAGGCGCTCGAGGAGCAGGGCGTCCAGGTCAAGGGTTCCGAGACCACCATGGTCCCGACTACCCCGACCGAGGTCTCCGGCGCCGACGCCAAGAAGGTTCAGCGCCTCATCGACCGTCTCGAGGAGCTCGACGACGTCCAGGACGTCTACAGCACCATGGACATGACCGACGAGGTCATCGCTGCCCTCGAGGAGGAGTAGCGCCTGCACGGGTTAAGCCGTGCATATCTGGGCATAATGAAGCGAGCATGCAAGCCTCGTGGAATAGATGAGCCGGATCCGCGTGCGTATGGCACCGGACCCGGCTCTTTTATAATGATGCGAATCGTTTTGCATTCTGTGGACCGAAACCTGAAGGGAGCGCGCGTGCGCGTACTCAAACGAGCCCTAGCGATCGTGTATCTTGCCGCCTCCATCGTGGCGCTGGGTACGCTTGTCTGCCAGTTCTGGGGACCGTATACGTATCGCTTTATGCTGCTGTTGCGTGACACCATGCCTCGCGTCGTCGTTACGGTGTGCGCCGCTATCGTGGCGCTTGGCGTGCTCATCGGTTTTTTCCGCCTGATGTTCGCGCGTCGCGAGCCGTCCTGCGTGCATCCGGCGGGGGAGCGCAATATCGAGGTCACGCTCGCAGCGCTTTCCTCGTGCGCCCGTGCCGCGGCAGAGTGCGATGATCGCGTGATGGTTGAGCATATCGAGGCGCGCGTTCAAGGCTCCGACGAGTCGCGCGTTCGTTTTAAGGTCGAAGCCATCGCGCTCGATGACAAGGACGTTGCCGCTCTTGCCACCTCGATGCAGCAGCGCATCGAGAAGGCCTGCGACACCATGCTCGGCACGCCGGGCACGACCGCGCGCGTCCGTTTTTTGCCGTCCAAGACTACCGTCCAGACCGTGGAGGTTTCCGGTGAGTGATACCAACCAAGACAAGACCGCCCGCACGCCGCGCCTGACGATCGACCAGAACGCTACGCCAACAGGCGAGTCCGCCGACACCAAGCCCGAGGCCGGCGAGCAGCACGACAGCGCCGTCAACGACTTTGACGAGGCCATGGGTCTCATCAAAGGTACGGGCGCTGCTATCTGGAGCTACGCCGTGCGCCACCCCAACACTACGCTCGGCGCCGTGGCTGGCTTTATCCTCGCCGTGCTGGTACTTACGTTGGGCCTGTGGGACACGCTCGTCATCGCATTCTTTGTGCTGATTGGCGCCGTGATCGGCCAGATTCGCGACGGCGAGAACGGTATCGTCAACTTCTTCGGCCGTCTGTTTAGCGGCCGCTAATATGTATTCGACTGTCGCATCTGCGGCAGGCATAAGGAGGAACCATGGCTTTTAACACGAAGGTCGATGTGGCCGATACCGAGCTCGAGGCGAATGAGGCCGTCGCCGATGCCGGGGACGTGACGCTCGAGGACGAGGCACTCGTCGAGGCCGAGTCCGACACGGACGAGGACAACGAGGAGATGGACGAGGAGGCGGACGAGTCCGAGGACTCGCTGACCTATTCCAACGGTGTGATCGAGAAGATCGTTGCCATGGCCACCCGCGAGGTGCCGCATGTTCTGGGCATGAAGGGTAACCTTATGCACTTTGTGCAGGAGCAGTTTGGTGCCGAGAACCTGACCAAGGGCGTGACGGTTGAGGTCACCGATGACAACCGCGTGGTCGTCAACATCTCGGTCATCATCGAGTACGGCGCCTATGCGCCTGCGATCTTTGACGACGTTAAGGCGCGCGTCACCGAGCGTCTGGCCGCGATGACCGGCCTTGAGGTGGCAGGCGTCAACCTGCGCATCGAGGATGTCATCACCCCCGAGGAGTACGAGCACCGCACCAGCCAGCACGAGTAACCTACCAAAAAGGGATGTTTATTTTGGCAGGTTTTATCTGCGAAAACGTCAAACGGCCGGTCGCACGGATGTATG
>CABRLT010000010.1 GCA_902471785.1 uncultured Collinsella sp. | reverse complement strand
GCGGTTGGCGGCGATGCGGGCGCGGGCGCCGGCCTCGTCAATGAGGTCGATGGCCTTATCGGGCAGGAAGCGATCCTGGATGTAGCGGTCGGAGAGGTTCGCGGCGGCCTCGATAGCACCCTGCGTATAGCGCACATGGTGGTGCTCCTCGTAGCGCGGCTTGAGCGCGGTCAGGATCTTGACCGTGTCCTCGACGCTCGGCTCCTCGACATCGATGGTCTGGAAGCGACGCTCGAAGGCCGGGTCCTTGGTGAGGTACTTGCGGAATTCCTCGGCCGTGGTGGCGCCGATAATCTGGAAGGCACCGCGCGCGAGCACGGGCTTGAGCATGGAGCTCGCGTCGATGGAGCCCTCGGCAGAGCCGGCACCGATGATGGTGTGCATCTCGTCAATAAACAGGATGACGTCGTCAGCTTCGGTGGCCTCCTGGATCACGTTCTTGAGGCGCTCCTCAAACTCACCGCGATACTTGGCGCCCGCAACGAGGCCCGGCAGGTCGAGCGTCCAGATGTTCTGGTTCATGAGATTCTCGGGCACGTTGCCGGCAGCGATCTGCTGCGCCAGGCCCTCGACGATGGCCGTCTTGCCCACGCCGGGGTCGCCCAGGATAAGCGGGTTGTTCTTGGTGCGGCGCGAAAGGATCTCCATCATGCGCTGGACTTCCTTTTCGCGGCCAATCACGGGATCGAGCTCGCCGTCGCGCGCCTTCTGCGTGAGGTTGGTCGCGAACTGCTTAAGCGTATCGGTGCCGCTCCCCTTTTGCTGAGAGGCATCCGAGCCGCTAAAGAACGGCAGGCCCGCACCGGGACGCCCGGCACCGGCGCCGGCGAGCGGACGCTTCTTGTCCTGGTCCTTGGCGGTAAGTTTCTCGATAGCCTTTTTGATGGAGGCGGACGACACACCCAGGCGCATGAGGATGTCCATGGCCATGCCGTTACCCTCTTCGACGATGCCAATCAGCAAGTGCTCGGTCGACACATAGGTCTGGTTGTTCTCACGCGCCACGCGGAAGGAGCGCTCCATCACGCTAATGACGAGCGGCGTAAAGGCAAGCTTGGCCGCCTCGGTCTCCTCGCTGGGCTCGGGAACCGTGGTCTGGACCTCTTTGAGAGTATCCATGATGTCATCGTAGGAGATGTCGAGCGAGCGCAGCGCCTCGGCGGCAATGCCCTCGTCCTCCTTGGCAAGCGCGAGCAGCAAGTGCTCGGTGCCCACCTTATTTGAGTGCAGATCGAGCGCCTCCTGTTTGGCCATCGACATGACCTTGCGCGCTCGATCGGTAAAACGGTCTAACATGCTAGTTCCTCTTAGACGAGCTAGTTTTTTCAAACGCAAAGCGCCGCCCCGCGGCAGCGCTTTGGTCTCTTTACCCATATGGAGTATATGTTAACAGCTGGAGGAATATCTATAAACCCGGCTCACATGAATGCAGGTTATGACCGCATCGCGGGACTCACCGCGCGATGCGCGACAGGCGCCCCGCAAGAGAAACCCTAGGCGTCTTTCACCACGTCGGGACTCGTCGCACGCGATGCGCGATAGGCATCGGCCTCCTTGGAGACGCGTTCGAGCAGCTCGGATGTATCGACGCCCTCGACTTGCGCGACCGTTTCCACCGTCTGCATGGCGACCGCCCTCAGGTACGCGCACGCGCTGTCCCCCGGCTGCTCGAGGTCTATCTCCTCGCCGCCCTCCCGGGCAAAGCCGACCGCCATCACAAAGCCCATGATGCCCGAGACCAGAAAGCCCACCGCAAAGCTCGAATCTGCCTTGAGCTCTTCTCCGTCGGGGTGGACGATCTCTCTCACGCGGTCGATGATGATCGTATGGATGCCCTGCACGACCTGCTCGGCGGCACCCGCCCTCATGGTGATGACGATGCGCCGCAGCAGGCAGCGGACGTCGCGCCGGTCGAACGCCGAAAGGTCGCCCTCGCTCGAAAAATGCCAGAGGGCATCGGTGATGAGCTCGTTATCCTGCAGCAGCTGGGCTATGGCGATGGCGACGAGTTCATCGAAATCGTGAAAATAGTAGTAAAACGTTCCGCGATTGCACTGGGCGGCGCGGGTCACCTCGCCAACCGACAGCTCGAAGATGCTGTTGTTCTCGATGAGCTCCCAAAACGCCTCGATGATACGGGTGCGTGCATCGGGCGCATCGGCGTCCTTACGCGGTCTCGCCATGCGCCTCACCGCACCCCTGCGCCTTGGCGTTCATGATGAGCATCTGAAGACGGTTCTCCACGTTGGCGAAGCTCACGTCGGGATCGTAGTCGAGCGGCAGGAACTGCGCCGTGGGATACTGCTCCTTGAGCGCATGGATGAGCCCGCGCCCCACGACATGGTTGGGCAGACACCCGAACGGCTGCAGGATCACGAAGTTGCGGCAGCCGCGCTTGGCGTGCTCGAGAATCTCCGCCGGAATCAGCACGCCCTCGCCCGCATCGAACGTATGGTGCAGGATCTTATCGCTCGCGCGCACGAGCTCAGGCATGCGCGTCGGCGGCTCGTAGAGCGGGCTCGCCGCGCCCAGGCGGTCGCAACGGTCGTGCGCGAGCTCGAACAGGTTGTCCGCCGTGGCGTACCAGGCCTTTTCGGGCAGCGACAGGTCGACGTGGAACTCGCGCGACTGCGCATGCTTGTAGAAATAGGTCTTGCGGATCACGTCGGTCATGCGCGCCTCGATGACCTCGAGCCCGTTGTCCTCGAGGTAGCGCTCGATCTCGTGGTTGGCGCCGAGATGGAAATTGAGCAGGTACTCGCCCACGATGAGAACGGTCGGATGCGGGTTCGAGCGGTCGTACGGAACGGCGTCCATGATCGCAAGCGCGCGTTTGAAGCCCGTCGCCTGGCCTCTCAGCCCGGAGCGCTCCATGCCCTCGATAACCTCATCGAGCGCGCGGTCGAACGCAGCGTCCGCCGCGCCCTTCTCGAGCTCGTAGGGACGGATGCGCCTAAGCATGGCCTCGAGGGCATCGATCATGGGAAGACCGTAGGCGATCTGGATGCTCGGGCCAAGGCCGAGCTTGAAGCCCGGATGCGCATTGTGGGCATCGACGTCGTCGTTGGTGAGCACCGGGACATAGTCGTATCCCGCGTCGTCGAGCGCGCGGCGCAGCAGGGGCATGTAGTGCGTCAGGCGGCAGTCGCCGATATACTTGCCAGTCACCACGGCGACGTCGTGCGGGTCGTACTTACCGCTCTCGAGTGCCGCGAGCGCCTCGCCGATCACGATTTGCGCGGGGAAGCAGATGTCGTTGTGCACATAGCGTTTGCCCAGGCGGATGGCATCCTCGCGCCCGATATCAAGGGCCTCGGCGCGCACGCCCTGATTGCGCATCGCCGCGGTCATGAGCCTGCAGAACGCATGGGAGGTGTTGGGGACCAGCGCGATCTTGTCGTGCCGGTCGCGCTTGGTGTACTTGACCTTATACGGGTCGTCGAGCGGATGGACCGCGTGCACCCGGGCGCCCTCGGCACGCTCCTCCGCGCGACGACGGTTGACCGACTCGATAAACGAACGCACGCGAATGCCCATGGGACCGGCGACGTCGCTCTCATCGAGCTTGATCATCATCGGAACCTTGGAGCCCATCTCGCCCATCATGCGCGCGATCTCGTCGGTGAGATACGCATCGTGGCCGCAGCCGAAGCTGCCCATCTGCACGAGCTCGAGCTCGGGCGTCGATGCGACGATGACCGCGCACGACAGCATGCGCGCATGATAGTTGTTCACGATGTCGATGCGGCTGTTGGAAAGATCGACGTTGCAGACCCCCGGCACCGCATCGGGCGTCAGCACGGGGATGCCGCGCTCAGAGAAGAGCTTGGGCAGCCCGTGGTTGACCAGCGGGTCGTTGTGGTACGGGCGCGAAGCGATCACCACCGCGTAGCCGCCGTCCTCGTGCACGTTCTCGAGCACCTGCCTGCCGCGCAGCTGCAGCTGGTTCTCAAACGTCTCCTGCGCGCGGTCCGCCTGCTCGGTCGCCTTGGCAACCAGGTCGGCATCGATATCGAAGGTCTCCTTGCACCACGCCTTGAGCTGGCGGTTTCGGTCGCCCTCGTCGTACCAGTGGAACAGCGGCGTATCGAACGGAACGCCGAAACGCTCCTCCGGGTTATCGGAATTGCGCATCACGTAGGGGTATCCCTTTACGACGGCGCACATCCACTCGCTGGTAGAGGCGGTGTTTTCGGTGGGCACCGTCGTGATGATGGGCATGAAGATGCGGTCGACGCCGGCGTCGACGAGATTGCGGATGTGCCCGTGGACGAGCTTGGCCGGGAAGCACACGGTGTCGGATGTGACGTGCGCCAGACCGCGCTCGTACATCGCCTTGGTGCTGCGTCCCGAGACGCGCACCTTAAAGCCGAGCGTGCTGAAGAACGTCGACCAGAACGGCATGGTGTCCCAGAACTCGAGCACACGGGGAATGCCGATCGTGACATCGCGCCCCCCGCAGACGGGAACCGTGGGGCACGACTCGAACAGCAGCTTCTCGCGGTCGACAAAGAGATTGGGGGCAGCCGCGGTCCGGTCGCGCCCCGTGCCGGGTGCCTGTGCCTCGCAAGCACCCTGCGGACGCAGCTCCTCCGCCGCGGGAACCTCGCGCACGAGCTCATCCCATGAGATGGCGCCGCCGCGCGGGCAGCGATTGCCCGTGACGTAAAGCGAGCCGTCGCCAAATGCCACGACCGCGCGCTGGCAGCGGTTGTTGCACCGACGGCAGGTAACGCCGCCGAACTCGCGATGCTCGAAGCGCTCCACGGCATCGAGCCCGATAAACGACGTGCCGGCGTCGCCCTTGCGGCATTCCTCGCGCGCGAGCAGGGCGATACCGATAGCGCCCATCAGCCCCGGGTGGGGCGCACGCGTGACGGGTTTGCCCAGATACTGCTCGAATGCGCGCAGCACCGCGTCGTTTCGGAACGTGCCGCCCTGGACGACGACTTTGTCGCCCAGACGGTTGAGATTTGAAACGCGAATGACCTTGGTGAACACGTTCTCGATAATCGAACGGCAGAGACCGGCCATGATGTCGCCCGGACCCTTACCGCGCCGCTGCTCGGAAACGACGCTGCTGTTCATGAACACCGTGCAGCGGCTGCCGAGAACGGCGGGGGCTTTGGACGAAAATGCCTCGGTCGCGATATCCTCAACGGCTATTCCGAGGTTTTTGGCAAAACCCTCGAGGAACGAGCCGCAGCCCGCAGAGCACGCCTCGTTGACGACGATATCGGTCAGCACGCCGTGGTTGAGCCAGATGGCCTTCATATCCTGTCCGCCGATGTCGAGCACGAAGGTCGCATCGGGAACGCATGCGCACGCGGCGCGGGCGTGCGCGACCGTCTCGACCGTATGGTAGTCGGCGTGGAACGCGCGCGCGAAAAGCTCCTCGCCGTATCCCGTGGTGCCCACGGCATCGATCGCAAGCGTGACTCCCGCTGTCTCCCAGCGGTTCTTCAAGCTGACAAGACCCTGTTGGGCGACGTCGAGCGGTCTGCCGTTATTAGACGCGTAGAACGAATCGACAAGCTCACCCGCCTCATCGACCAGGGCGAACTTGGTCGTCGTGCTCCCCGAATCGATACCGAGCGCCACACGCACCGTCTCTCCGGGCGCATACGCATCCGGACCCTTTGCCGGCGTCTCTTTGCCATGGCGTGCCGTAAAATCCGCCTGCTCGGCAGGTGTGGCAAAAAAGGGCTGGGCAAGACGTCCCTCCCCGCTTGCGGGCGCGACCGTCTCGAGCTTATCCAGCCGGACAAAAGCGTCGGGAAGGTCGATCGGTTGGGACGATGCGAACATGTCGGTCAGCGACAGGGCGGCACCGCGCGCGACCATGATCTGCGGATCGCGCGGGACGATAACCTGATCGTCCGATAGATTCAGTTGCTCCCGGAACACGCGGACCAGTGTGGGGTTGTAGGCGAGCGTACCGCCCTCGAAGATTACCGGCGGCTCGATGTCGATCCCCTGGGCCAGACCGCCGATCGTTTGGCGGGCGACCGCGTGAAGCGCCGAAAGCGCCAGGTCGGTGGTAGGAATGCCCTCGTTGAGCAGCGGCTGGATATCGGTCTTTGCGTACACGCCGCAGCGGCCCGAGACCTCGTGGACGGTCGTTCCCCGGCTTGCGAGCTGCTCGAACTCGCCCGATTCGGTGCCGACCCCCATGAGCTTTGCCATCTCGTCGATAAATGCACCGGTACCGCCTGCGCACGAGCCGTTCATGCGCATGTCGGCAACCTCGATGTCTCCCTTATCGTTGGTGCGGAAGAAGATCATCTTGGCGTCTTGGCCGCCCAGCTCGATGGCGCAGCGCGTCTGCGGATAGAACCTGCTGATCGCGAGCGCGTTGGCGACCACCTCCTGAACGTACGAGGCGCCCAGCGCGGTCGCGATATCGCGCGCACCCGAGCCGGTCACCGCAACGCGCAGTGACTCATGGGGAAAGCGCTCGGCGAGCTCGCCGAGCATGGCGCGCACGCTCGCTGTCTGACACGCCCCGTGGCGGCGATATCCCCACCACGCCTCGGTCATATCCTCGTGCATCGCGTAAACTTTGGTCGTCGTCGACCCTACGTCCAGTCCTACTAGCAACGCCATAATGCTCCGTCTCTCGCATTTTTCCCGCTAGAGATATACCACTCTACGTAATACAACAGACTGTTGTATTTAAACTCCGTATAAAAAGCGGCTGCCGAAACGCTTCAGCAGCCGCCGAATGCACCAACAGATTGTTCTGCGCGCTAGCACGTCGGGCAACGGAGCAGCACGGGCCCTCCGGTCATGCGCACCGCTCACGCCCGCGATGTCGCCGAGAGAGCTATCCACGCTTAGGGCTCCAACCAAGCAAGTCGCCCGCGCTCAGCAGATCCCTAAGCGAGCTACTCGCACTCAGGAGCCATAGCCTGCTCCAAGAGCTCGGCATGCTCCTCCTCGAAAACCGTCCCCACAGGGAAGGCGCGACGGAAGACGAAGCGGGAAATCGGACCGGCTACCAAAAGGTTCCACGGCAGCGCCATCACAAAATTATGCGGGATGTTGATCATCCAGATCGCGGGCACGGAATACAGGTTCGCAAGGATGCCGCCGGGCATGTGCGTCAGACCCTCACAGGCACCGTACAGCGACATGATGATGACCATGGGAACGACCATGCAGGAGCTGACGGCGAGCGTCATGGCAAGTGGCGAGCTCTTGCCCGGCGTGACCAAGTACTTAAAGGCGAAACCCTTGGCGAGCGGGCTGGCGACGAACCAGTCGCAGCACATGGCAAAAATGTAGGCAACGGGGAAGCCGAGCCACGCAGTGGCAACGACCTCGCCGTTGATGGCCCCGTGCTGCAGGGCAACGTTGTAGATGCTCATCCAGAGCACCATGCAAAAGCACATGATAAAGGTGAACAGCAGGCTCTCTCGTTTGTTGATAGGCATAAAGGGCAGATTCCTCTCTGTGTTGTACCGCGGCGCCACGCAACAAAAACGGGCGGGCAAGATGGAGCTGTTGGAACTTCATCTCGCCCGCCCGTGGTACGCGCGTCTGCGACTACTTATGTGGTGGAACCAGCCTAGCACGAAACGCATGCGCTTCGTAAGCGTTGAGTTTATGAAGATGCAGGGCACCGATAATCCCCCGACCCCATAAGTTGCGGTGGAATACGGACTGTTTTGACCCTTTAAGCAGCAATTCAGTCCCTATTTCACCGCAACTCATTTGGTGCAAAGTAACCTGTCCCCCTTGTACCAATTAGCTGGTGTGGCGCCAGCGAGGGTCGGTGAGCGTACGCGCCACACCCAGTCCAACGGGCAGAAACGCTACGATGAGCACTGCGCGCACAAACCAGCCGAGCATATTGACCGTGTCGAAGGTGCACATGTAATACATCGAGCGATACAGATACAAGCCCGGCACCATAATGACAATCGAAGGCACCGTGAGGGCGATGCGCGGGTAGGTGAGCTTGACTTCAGCCAAGCTTGCGAGCAGCCCCGATACCAGCGCGCCGATAAACGCTGCTGCCTCGGGAGGCATTCCCGTGCTGAGGCCCAGGAAGGGAATCATCGTCGGCGCATCGACAAGGGTCAGACGCAGGGTATTGGACACGGCGCCGATCAACCCAGCTGCCGCGGCCATCTTTACCGGGCTGTTGAACATCACCGAGAAGCCGAATACGCCAACGAAGCTCATCACCACGCGCAGGAGCGTAAGGGCAAGCGGCGAAAGGCCCAGTGGGGCAAAGTCGTCCGGCGCCAGGCCAACACACTCGGCAACCATCCAACCTACGAGGGTCGCCATCACAATAATCGATACGGCATATGAAAGGCGCTCGATACCGCTTCGCATGTCGAGCTTAGCGATGTCGAGGCCTGCCGTAATGAGTGGAAAGCCGGGAATCACAAAGAGCATGGCGCCGATATAGCCTTCTTGGTGCGACATTGCCCCCGGTATGACCTGGCCAAGGCCGAGCAATGCCAGCAGATACGAAACGCAAGCGAGCGCAACGCCGGTCGTCAGCGCGCTGAACTGACCAAGGCCTTGCTTGAGAATATGGGAGCGGGCAAAGTTGCCGACACCCGCGCCCACGAACGCGCAGGCCATCTCGATAGGGCCGCCGCCGAGCAAAAAAACGAAGGCGCCACAGGCGCAGGCCGCCGCAAGGCCCTGTTGCCAAGGCGCGTAATCAGGTTTTGAACTCTCAACGGTCTTGAGCATCTCGTGATACTCGTGCACCGTGAAGCGACGACCATAGGTCTCGATTTCCTTGAGGAAACTCTCCATCATCCAAATGCGATGGGTATTGACGCCCGTTGTGGGCAAGCTGACGACCTCATTAAAGCAGTGACCATCTTCGATGCAAGTACACTCAAACGACAGGAGACTTAAGTCAACGTGGATGGTCACACCGAGTACGGCGGCGACACGATTCATGGTATCGCGAACACGCCAGGCACCCGTTCCGCTCGCGAGCATAAGCATACCGGTGCGGCAGATGATGGATGATTTATCGGTGAGCGGCGCATCGACGGCAAGTTCATCGCCTGCCGTCACGATCTGGTGCCAGTCAGTTTTCATATGGAGCGCGCCGGCACGGACACCGTGGTGCATGGGGGCTCTCGAAAGCAGCGAGTCAAGGCGCGAAGGCTGTGAGGGCTCCGCCGATTCGCCCTCGTCCTCGTCGGGCTCTTCATCGACCAGATCAAAGGAATCAAGCGGCGCTGGCTCGCGACGGTCGATCAGCTCCTCGTCCTCATCATCAAAGTAATTGAACTGATCGAGCATGTCCTCTTCGATTGAACGCTCGCTCGCGTCGTCCATATAGACGCTCCCTTCCTACCGACTAACCCCCATCCTAGGCAGCAACGGCTAAAGGAAACATAAAAGAGACGGCTGTCATGCGAGCCATGTGGGCAATATCCGTTGGGTAGTCGTTTAAGAACGTCCCCAATGACTACATCGATGTTCTAAGTGTCAACCAAGTCAACGCCGCAGATAGAGGACGGACAGCGAGCGACGTCCAGAGCGAACAAGTTGGCATGAAAAAGACAAGGCATAGACCTTCTGGTCATGCCTTGCCTTTTGAATGACAAATTGTCGCTCTGGGCGGCGCGCAGCGTCGAGCGGTTACGGCGTTTGGTAAAACGCCGTAACCCCCTAGTACATCTTTGCGCCGGCGGGGATGGAAGCGTCGAGCTGGATCAGGTTGAGGCGCTCCTCGCCCTCCTCCTCGTGGACAGCGCTGATCAGCATGCCGCAGCTGGGAATACCCATCATCTTGCGCGGAGGCAGGTTGGTGATGGCGAGCAAGGTCTTGCCAACCAGGTCCTCGGGCTCGTAATAAGCGTGAATACCGGAGAGGATGGTGCGGTCGGTGCCGGTGCCGTCGTCGAGCGTAAAGTTCAGCAGCTTCTTGGACTTCTTGACGGCCTCGCATGCCTTGACCTTCACAGCGCGGAAATCGCTCTTGGAGAAGGTATCGAAGTCGACGAACTCCTCGAACAGCGGCTCAACGGCGATCTTGGAGTAATCGAGCGTGGGCTTAAGCGACTTAACGAACGGGCTTGCAGCGTTGCCGGCCTCGGCAGCCTTGGCGGCAGCGGCACCGGACTGGAAACCCTTCTCGGGCTTCATGTGCGGGAACAGCAGGACGTCGCGAATAGAGGCCTGGTTAGTGAGCAGCATGACCACACGGTCGATACCGATGCCGATGCCACCCGCGGGAGGCATACCGTACTCGAGGGCGCGCACGTAGTCCTCGTCATACTCCATGGCCTCATCGTCGCCGCCGGCCTTCTCGGCCATCTGGGCAGCAAAGCGCTCAGCCTGGTCGACCGGGTCGTTGAGCTCGGAGAATGCGTTGGCGTACTCGTGGCCGGCGATGACCAGCTCAAAGCGGTGGGTCAAACGCGGGTCGTCCTCAAAACGCTTGGCGAGCGGGCTGACCTCGATGGGGTAATCGCACACGAAGGTCGGGTTGACGATGGTATCCTCGCCCAGCTCATCGTAAATCTCGGCGATAATCTTGCCGGCGGTCCACTCGGGCTTAATCTCCAGGCCCTTCTCGCGCGCGGCGGCAGCAAGCTCCTCGACCGGCGTGTCGATGGTGACCTGCTTGCCGAGCACGTCGGAGACGATGTCGGTCATGGGACGGCTGGCCCACTCACCAGAAAGGTCGATGGTCTGGCCCTGGTACTCGATGACCTCGGGGTTGCCGATGGCCTTGTTGGCAGCCTTGATGACACCTTGGGCGAGTGCCTTCATGCCCTCGAGGTCGGAGAAGGCACGGTAGGCCTCCATCGTGGTGAACTCGGGGTTGTGGGTAAGGTCCATGCCCTCGTTACGGAAGATGCGGCCGATCTCGAACACGCGCTCAAAACCACCGACGATGCAGCGCTTGAGGTGCAGCTCGGTGGCAATACGCAGGTAGCACTCCTGATCGAGCGCGTTGAAGTGAGTGATGAACGGCTTGGCAGTAGCGCCGCCCTGGATGGTCTGCAGGATGGGGGTCTCGACCTCCATGTAGCCGTCGGACTCCATAAAGCGACGGAAGGTGGAGAGAATCTGCGAACGCTTACGGAAGGTCTCGCGAACGTCGTCGTTGGCGATCAGGTCGACGTAGCGCTGGCGATAGCGGGTCTCCTTGTCGGAAAGACCGTGGAACTTCTCGGGCAGCGGACGAACGGCCTTGGAAAGCAGGGTCGCGCTCTTAGGGGCAACGGAAAGCTGGCCGCGCTGGGTACGCACGACCACGCCGGTCACGCCCAGGATGTCGCCCAGGTCGAGGGCCTTGAGCGTATTCCAGGCAGCCTCGTCCATGTCGTTGATGCGGCAGAACAGCTGAATCTCGGCAGTCGCATCGCGCACGACGATGAACATGATCTTGCCCTGGCCGCGCTTGGCGACCACGCGGCCGGCGATCTTCACGATGTCCTCGGTGTCCTCGCCATCGGCAAGCTCGGCGTACTTAGCCTCGATATCGGCGACGTAGTCCTCAAGCTCAGAGTGCTCGGGATAGGGGTTCTGGCCCGCCTCGAACAGGGCGGCGCGCTTGGCCAGGCGGGTGGCGCGCTCGTCGTTGAGCGTCGATGCCTGATCGGCGGCGTTCAGGTTCTCTGCCATAAGTTAGCTCCTCAAACTAAAACGCTCCCCAGGATTCGGTCCCAGGGAGCGAAAACATACCTTTACGCGGGACCGTGGTCTAGCGTGCGATCTTGGCGATGGTGTAGACGCGAGTCTTGCCGGAAGGCGTAACGACCTCGACGGAATCGCCCTCGCCGTGACCGATGATGGCGTGACCGACCGGAGACTCGTTGGAAATCTTGTGCTCGAGCGAGTTGGTCTCGGTGGTACCAACGAGCGTGACTTCCATGACCTCGCCGTTGGGATCAATCAGCGAAACGGTGGAACCGATGGAGACGGTCAGGTCGCCCGTGGTGGCAGCAACCTGAGCGTTGGCAAGAATGGCCTGGATCTCGGCGATACGAGCAGCATTCTGGGCCTGCTTGTCCTTGGCGGCATCGTACTCGGAGTTCTCCGAAAGGTCGCCGAACGCGCGGGCTTCCTTGATGTCCTCGACGATCTCCTTGGCGTAATCGCCCTCACGCCAGGCGAGCTCCTCGACGAGCTTCTGGCGGCCCTCAGCGGTCAGTACGATCTGGCTTGCGTCCATACGGATATCTCCCCAACTCTGATCAAACAATCAACTGTCAACAAAACGAAAAAGACCGGCTAGCCTGCGGGCAAGCCGGTCAGGTGCTCACCCCAAAGGGATGGGACTACTCTGCGTCCGCGTCGCTGTCCTCTGCCTGCTTCTTCTTGGCAGCAGCGAGCTTGGCCTCGAGCTCAGCGATCTCCTTGTCCTCCTCGGACTGCTCGACCACGACCTCCTCGGCCTGCTTGGTCTCGGCCTTATCGTCGCCCTCCATACCCTCGCGGATATTCTTGACGGTAGAGCCGAGGGACTTGCCGAGCTTCGGCAGGTTCTTGGGCCCGAAGATAATCAGGACAACGACGAGAATAATGATGAGCTCAGGAGCCCTCAGTCCAAACATGTAGACCTCCACAATACAGCGAGACAAGCTCGAATGAGTATACCGCGGGTATCGCGGTATCACAACAATAGCTAAAAAAAGGGACCGCAAG
>CABRLT010000009.1 GCA_902471785.1 uncultured Collinsella sp. | reverse complement strand
GCCTTCTCCCAATCGCTGGTGCCCTCAAAGACATCCTGCTTGTAGGGATTGCGGCCGAGTTTCTTGGCGCGGTAGGCGATGTAGATGATCGCGGCGACGTTGGCGACCAGTGCGGCAATCGAGACCGCGGTAGCGGCGCCGGGGTCGAGCGTGGAGTGGGTCACAAAGATGGACTCCTCCTGGAAGTACGGGAACACTTGGGCAAACATGCACCAAATAGCCAGCGTAAAGGCGCGGTTCTGGATCCAGCCGCCCTTGTTCCAGATAAAGGCGGCGACGGTGGGCGCCAGCAGCAGCGCAAAGCCGCAGAACCAGGAGTGGGTGGGCAGGCAGTTGTAGGTGTAGCAGAAGTTCCAGATATCGTAGGCGATGATGTAGACCCAGGTCATGTCGGGCCACAGCATGTCGGTCTGATCCTCGGAGGCGTAGACGCTCCACCAACCGGTCATGCAGAAGATGTTGATGATGCCGGCGATGCCGTTGAACACGTTGTTCCAGCCGGCCAGCTGCGTAGCACCTTCGGAGGTGACCCAGGTGGACTCGCCCAGGACAAAGAAGTGATAGGCGCTCTCGAAGTCGGACACGACGGCGATCAAGATGTTGATGGCGACGATCACAAACGGCCACGCGCGGAACCAATGCGCCTTGCCGATCTTGCCCCACTGGTACTTAATGGCAATGAAGCCCCAGCAACCGGCCAGCGCCGCGTACACCTTGGCGTAGTGGAACCAGCTGTTCTGGTACACGTGGGTGGGGTTGGTGAGCGCCCACTCGGCACCCTGCGAAACGCCCACGGCGATGGCGACGCAGTAGATGGTCATGGCCAGCGGAGCCACGCCAAAGATGATTGCCGCGCCCAGCTTGGTGCGGCGGCCGACCTCGTTGAGCACGATCAGGCCAATAAAGACCATGGCCCAGCCAGCCCAGTGGATAAGGGTATCGCTACCCCAAACGTCGAACAGCATGCTGCTCTCCATTCACACGCCCGCGGCCCCTCTTCTGATCGCGGGCAGTTTGGCCAAATGTCGTCAGTTCTGGGGCTTGCGCTCCGGATACTTGGCGGTATAGCCCTCGATGTGGAGTGTCGAGGCGATGATTTCCTTGACCGTCTCGTCGGGCACATCGGGGTGTGTGCGGATATACATCAACAACCCCATGATGAGGGTGTAGAACGTCTCGTAGACATGGTCGATGCGTAGCTCATGATGGGCGACAAAATCCACCACGGTGGTGTCGCAGATATACTGCGCCACGCGCTGGACCACGTTGTGCAAAAAGCCGCCGTAGAGCGCACCGCTGCTCGAGGTGAGCGTGCTCGGCAGCTCGTGGCCGCTCACGACCAGACGCTTAAAGAGCGGGGCGACGGTGTCGAGCGCGCCTTCGATATCGCCGACGGTGCGGCCGGCGTTCCACCGCTCGAGCTCGGAGATAAAACCGTCGATTGCCTCGTCCATGACAGCGGTGACGGCGGCGTCCATATCAGCAAAGTAGTGGTAGAACAATGAGCGCGTGCAGCCGGCTCGCTTGGTCACGGCCGATACCGAAAGATGAGACACGCCCAGCTCGGAGCTCACGGTGCGCACGGCGGCGAGGATCTCGCGACGGCGTTCGTCGCCCGTCAAGCGCTTTGCCGCGCTATCGGATGCGGGGACGGCATCGACCACAGAGGTATCTGCTGTGTTGTCGCCCATGTTTTGCCGCCTTTCATCCTCTTTTGCCTGACCGTTCACCTAACAGTCTTGAATATTGTTGACGGTTCGTCAATACTATTTTTGACACAATGTCAACAATGGCGGGTGAACGGCATGGGGCATGCCCGACCTGCAAAAAAAGAGGGGCGCTGCGGCCTCGTCGGGCTGCGGCAAGAGAAGGGACAACCATGATTCTCAACGGACCGGGAATTAGCTACACCGAGCCCGATATCGGTTCGGAGTTCGTGCCGCCGCTGCCGGAGCATCCGCGCGAGGCAATTGTCAAGCTGTGCGAGCACTGCACCAACCGTCTGCTGCATCGCGACGAGCTGCTGGGCTACGAGTACTGGTCGTTTGCCGAGGCCGCGACCGACGAGCAGGCCGAGGTGCTCTGCAAGATGAAGATGCGCCGTCCCTACACGCTGCCCGAGATGGTCAAGCTCACCGGCATGCCCGAGGCCCAGATCGAGAAGATGCTCGACGACATGAGCTACACGGGTCTGCTCGAGTACAACTGGGAAAACCCCGAGCGCGCCAAGCAGTGGGTGCTGCCCATGCTGGTACCGGGTTCCGCCGAGTTCCTCAACATGCGCGTGAGCCAGCTCGAAGAGCACCCGGTCTACGCCAAGTTCTTTGAGCAGGCGTCCAAGGGACCGCTGTCCAAGGCCACGCCGATGGTGCCGCCCGGAGGCGCCGGCATCGGCATGCATGTCATTCCGGTCGAGAAGGCCATTGATGCCACGAGCACCTCGGTGCCGATTGAGCATATCGAGCATTGGCTCGACAAATACGAGGGTAAGTATGCCGCCAGCACCTGTAGCTGCCGCGCGAGCCGTCGCGTGATGGGCGAGGGCTGCGCCGACGACCCTGCCGACTGGTGCATTGCCGTGGGCGATATGGCCGACTATGTGGTCGAGACCGATCGCGGCCACTATGTGACGCGCGAGGAAGTCTATGACATTTTGCGCCAGGCCGAGGACAACGGCTTTGTGCACCAGATCACCAATATCGACGGCGAAAACAAGATCTTCGCCATCTGCAACTGCAACGTCAACGTGTGTTACGCCCTGCGCACCTCGCAGCTGTTCAACGCGCCCAACCTGTCGCGCTCGGCCTATGTCGCCAAGGTCGAGAAGGACAAGTGCGTGGCCTGCGGTCGCTGCGTTGAGGTGTGCCCGGCCGGTGCCGCCAAGCTCGGCCAGAAGCTCTGCAGCAAAAAGGCCGGCGGACAGGTGCCCGAGTATCCGCGCCAGGAGCTGCCCGATGCCACCAAGTGGGACCACACCAAGTGGTCGCCCAACTACCGCAACGATAACCGTATCGAGACGCACAAGTCCGGCACCGCGCCCTGCAAGACGGCCTGCCCCGCGCACGTTGCCGTTCAGGGCTATTTGAAGCTCGCGGCTCAGGGTCGCTATGACGAGGCCCTAGCACTCATTAAGCGCGAGAACCCTCTGCCCGCTATCTGTGGCCGTGTGTGCAATCGCCGCTGCGAGGATGCCTGCACCCGCGGCCGTGTGGACGCCGCCGTGGCCATCGACGAGGTCAAGAAGTTCATCGCCCAGCGCGATCTGGATGCCGCGACCCGCTATGTTCCGCCCGTGGTGACGCCGACGCGCGCTGGCGGCTTCGACCAGAAGATCGCCATTATCGGTGCCGGTCCGGCCGGCCTGTCCTGCGCTTTCTACCTGGCCGAGAAGGGCTACAAGCCCGTCGTGTTCGAGAAGAACGAGCGCCCGGGCGGTATGCTCACCTACGGTATTCCCAGCTTTAAGCTGGAGAAGGACGTTATCGAGGCCGAGGTCGAGATCATTCGCCTGATGGGTGCCGAGTTCCGCTATGGCGTGGAGGTCGGCCGCGATGTGACGCTCGACGAGCTGCGCGCGCAGGGCTTTAAGGCCTTCTACGTGGCCATTGGCTGCCAGGGCGGCCGCCTTGCCGGCATTCCGGGCGAGGATGCCGAGGACGTGACCGTGGCCGTCGACTTTTTGCGCGAGGTCAACAGCGGCAAGATCGACGCGCTGCCCGGCCGCACCATCGTGGTGGGCGGCGGCAACGTGGCTATCGATGTCGCGCGCAACGCCTGCCGTTTGGGTTCCGAGCACGTCGAGATGTTCTGCCTGGAGAGCGAGGCCCAGATGCCCGCCAGCGAGGAGGAGCGTCGCGAGGCCGTTGAGGACGGCGCTCACATCAGCTGCGGCTGGGGCCCCAAGGAGATTCACCTGGACGAGGCCGGTCGTGTGTGCGGTATCACCTTCAAGCGCTGCACGCGCGTCTTTGACGACGAGGGCCGTTTTGCGCCCGAGTACGACGAGAACGATCTGCGCCGTGTCGATGCCGACCGTGTCGTCATGTCGATTGGCCAGTCCATTGTGTGGGGCGACCTGCTGGCTGGCTCCAAGGTGGAGCTCGGCCGCGGCCAGGGTGCCCTTGCCGATCCCCAGACTTACCAGACCGCCGAACCCGACATCTTTGTGGGCGGCGACGTCTACACCGGCCCCAGCTTTGCCATCGACGCTATCGCCGCCGGCCACGAGGCCGCGGTGTCCATCCATCGCTTTGTGCAGCCGGGCTCCACGCTCACCATCGGCCGCAATCAGCGCCGCTACACCGCGCTCGACCGCGACGACGTTGTGCTCGAGAGCTACGACAACGCGAGCCGCGAGGTTGCGCATGTGGACCGCGAACGCGAGAAGGCTGCGCCGTTTAGCGAGTATGTTGAGACCTTTACCGAGGAGCAGGTGCGCGCCGAGACCGCCCGCTGCCTGGGCTGCGGCGCCTCGATCGTCGACCCTAACAAGTGCATCGGCTGCGGCCTGTGCACCACCAAGTGCGCGTTTGACGCTATCCATCTGTATCGCGACCGCCCCGAGTGCTCCACGATGGTCAAATACGAGCAAAAGCTCCCAAGCCTGGGCAAGTACGCGCTCAAGCGTGCGATTAAGATCAAATTCGGGAAGAAATAACAGGACGTAACGAGTAAGGGAACGGCGCAGAGCGTCGCTCACTGACGTCTGGCTGACATCGCATCAACCGTTGTTGAAAGGTTTCTACCTTGCATGAATTGGGAATCGTCTATCACATCATTCGCGATGTTGAGAATGTGGCGCGCGCTCATGGCGTGCGCCACGTTTCGAGCGTGACGTTACTGCTGGGCGAGGTCTCGGGCGTCGTTCCCGATCTACTACTCGACGCTTGGCGCTGGGCGGCAGATAAAAAGCCTATCACCGAGGGCGCGGAGCTTATCATGGAGCCTGTCAACGCCGTGACGCATTGCGAGGCGTGCGGCCGCGACTATGCGACGGTCGAGCATGGTAAGACCTGTCCCCATTGCGGTAGCGGCGATACCTATCTGCTCCAGGGCCAAGAGGTCATGATCAAGCAGATCGAGACCCCCGACGAGGACCCGGCAGACGCTGCCCCAGACGGTCCTTCCGACGTCCCCGATGCTGTCGACGCCGCCGACCCTCTCCACATCGCCTAGCCCCTAGTCGTTTGGGACGTTCTTAAACGACTAGTCAAACAAGAACGTCCCAACGACTACTTGCGCTAGAGCATAAGTCATACAATTAGTCAAGTTATGTCTGTTTAAACAAAATAGCGGCACGCAGGCGCATTGGGATTAACTTAAAAGCGGTATTAATGAACAGTGCGCCTGTATATGTCTTTAAAAGTAATCACAAATCACGTTTTAGCTGGCAATGAGCTGTAAACCAGCAACGTAATCAATTTGTAACAAACTTAGACGTTTAAACAAATAATGCAACTTTTTACGAATTTAGCTATAATTCCACAAACCAAACAGGTATACTTCCTTCATGTCATGTAGGAAATACGTAGACAAAAAGGAGGTTATGTGATGGTAAGTATTGTTCTTGCTAGCCACGGGGACTTGGCAGCTGGAATCAAGCAGACGGGCTCGATGGTCTTTGGCGATCAGCCGTCTGTTGCCGTGGTCTCGCTCGAGCCGAGCATGGGCCCCGACGACTTCCGTGCCAAGGTCGAGGAAGCAATCGCTTCCTTCGAGGACCAGGAGCAGGTGCTCTTCCTCGTTGATCTGTGGGGCGGCACGCCGTTCAACCAGATCAGCGGGCTCATCGAGGGCCACGATTCCTGGGCTATCGTCACCGGTGTCAACCTGCCTATGCTCATCGAGGCATATTCGCAGCGCTTTGACGCAAAGAACACTGCACATGCGATCGCAAAACATCTCGTGACTGAGGCTAAGGCTGGCGTGCGCGTCAAGCCCGAGTCTCTGGAGCCCGAGGAGAAGAAGCCGGCTGCGGCCGCTGCTGCTCCTGCAGGCGCCATCCCTCCGGGAACGGTCATCGGCGACGGGCACATCAAGATTGCCCACGTCCGTATCGACACCCGTCTGCTGCATGGTCAGGTGGCCACCACGTGGACCAAGCAGATCAACCCCAACCGCATCATCGTGGTTTCCGACGGCGTTGCTCACGACGAGCTCCGCAAGACCATGATCGAGCAGGCTGCCCCTCCGGGAGTCCATGCCAACGTCGTGCCCATCAAGAAGATGGCCGAGGTCGTCAAGGACACGCGCTTTGGTGACACCAAGGCCATGCTGCTCTTTGAGAACCCGCAGGATCTGCTCAAGGCCATCGAGGCCGGCGTCGACATCAAGGAAGTCAACATCGGCTCCATGGCTCACTCCAAGGGCAAGGTCGTCGTCACCAACGCCGTCGCTATGGGCGATGACGATGTCAAGACTCTCGAGGCCCTCAAGGCCAAGGGCGTCAAGTTCGAGGTCCGCAAGGTTCCTTCGGATTCCTCCGAGGATCTCGACGCCATGTTGAAGAAAGCTAAGGCCGAACTGGCCGCTCAAGCATAGTAAAGGAGGGTCCGATACATGTCTGCAATCACTATTCTGCTTGTTGCGATTGTCGCGTTGCTTGCCGGTATGGAAGGCATTCTGGATGAGTTCCAGTTCCATCAGCCGCTCGTGGCATGCACGCTTATCGGTCTCGTAACCGGTCACCTTCAGGAGGGCATCCTCCTGGGCGGTTCGCTCCAGATGATGGCCCTTGGCTGGGCTAACGTCGGCGCCGCTGTCGCGCCTGACGCCGCTCTGGCCTCGGTCGCTTCTTCGATCATCATGGTGCTCGCCCTCAACGGTGGCGCCACCGATTCGGCCAAGGCCGTTACCACCGCTATCGCCGTCGCCGTCCCGCTGTCGGTCGCTGGTCTGTTCCTGACCATGATCTGCCGTACCATTGCTACCGCTATCGCTCACGCCATGGACGGTTGCGCCGAGAAGGGCGACTTCTCCGGCATCGAGCGCTGGCAGTATGCTGCCATCCTCATGCAGGGCCTTCGTATCGCCATCCCGGCAGTGCTTCTGTGCGTCATCCCGGCCGAGGCCGTTACCAACGCGCTTAACGCTATGCCCGACTGGCTGTCCGGCGGCATGGCTGTCGGCGGCGGCATGGTCGCTTCCGTCGGTTACGCCATGGTCATCAACATGATGGCCACCAAGGAGACCTGGCCGTTCTTCGTCCTCGGCTTTGTCCTTGCTGCCATCCCTCAGCTCACGCTGATCGCCCTTGGTCTCATCGGCATCTCCCTTGCCCTCATCTACCTTGGCCTTAAGGATCTGGCCAAGCAGGGTGGCGGCATGGGCGGTGGCTCCGGCGACCCGCTCGGCGACATTCTGAACGATTACGAGTAGGAGGGGAGTGATACATATGGCAGAGAACAAGATTCAGCTCACCAAGGCTGACCGCAAGAAGGTTTGCTTCCGTCATCAGTTCCTTCAGGGCTCGTGGAACTACGAGCGTATGCAGAACGGCGGCTGGTGCTTCGCAATGATCCCTGCGATCAAGAAGCTCTACACCAGCAAGGATGACCAGATTGCCGCTCTTAAGCGCCACCTGGAGTTCTATAACACCCACCCCTATGTTTCCGCCCCCGTCATTGGCGTTACCCTCGCTCTCGAGGAAGAGCGCGCCAACGGTGCCCCGATTGACGACGTCGCCATTCAGGGCGTCAAGGTCGGTATGATGGGCCCGCTCGCCGGCGTCGGCGACCCCGTCTTCTGGTTCACCCTTCGCCCGATTCTGGGCGCTCTGGGCGCTTCCCTGGCCATGTCCGGCAGCATCGTCGGTCCGCTGCTGTTCTTCTTCGCGTGGAACATCATCCGTTACGCTTTCCTGTGGTACACGCAGGAGTTTGGCTACAAGGTCGGCTCCTCCATCGCCAAGGACCTCTCCGGTGGTCTGATGGGCAAGGTCACCGAGGGCGCTTCCATCCTGGGTATGTTCATCATCGGCGCCCTGGTCGAGCGCTGGGTGTCCATTTCCTTCACCCCGATCGTCTCCACGGTCAAGCAGTCTGCTGGTGCCTTTATCGACTGGGCTAGCCTGCCCTCCGGTTCCGAGGGTATCAAGGAAGCGCTGACGATGTACAACTCCGTCGGTGCTACCGCCCTTGATCAGATGAAGGTCACCACGCTTCAGGCCAACCTCGATCAGCTCATCCCCGGCCTTGCCGCCGTGTGCCTGACCCTGCTGGTCTGCAAGCTCCTCAAGAAGAAGGTCAGCCCGATCGTCATCATCCTGGCTCTCTTCGCCGTCGGCATCATCGGTCGCTTCTGCGGCTTCATGTAAGCACGCTTCGGCTTAAGACCGAGAATTGCTAGGCAAGGGCTTTTGAGCCATTGAAACGGACCGCACCCGGTGGGTACACTGGATGCGGTCCGATTGTTTTATTTGGAGGGCGAGGCGCGCATGGCGCAATCTCAGAACAGCACGGTCGATCTGGCAACGCCGGCAACCTGCCTGATGGGGCTTACCAGCCACGGTAACGTGATGGTGGGCAATAAGGCGTTCGAGTATTACAACGAGCGCAATCCCGAGGATTATATTCAAATCCCGTGGGACGAGGTCGACTATATTGCCGCCGAGGTTTTACGCGGCACCAAGAAGATCACGCGTTTTGCCATCTTCACCAAGGACAACGGTCACTTTACGTTTTCGACGCGCGACGACAAAGAGACGCTTCGTGCTGTCCGCAAGTACGTCGACGAGGATAAGCTCGTGCGTTCGCCCGACTTTATCGATGTGGCTGCCAAGGGCGCCAAGAGCATCCCCTCCGTTATCAAAAACCTCTTCCACAAAGGTAACTAGTCATTAAAGAGCGCCCCCCAAGTGGGACGCAGTTTCCCATGGGGCTCGATCGGGAAAGTGCATACCAGTTCGAGCGCCGATTCCGGGATGTAGTTTCCGGAATGGGGTCGTTTGGGAAACCGTGTCCCGTTTCGAGCCGAAATTCTGGGACACAGTTTCCAGCGAGGTCCCATTGGGAAAGTTTGACCCAGAATTTGCCTGGATAGTGGGACACACTTTCCGGAGGGCTGTTCCACCGTAACTTCGAAGAGTGGCTATACGCTGTATTACAACGGCGTAAATCTGCTACACTAGTACAACATGCCTCCGTAGCTCAGGGGATAGAGCACCGCTCTCCTAAAGCGGGTGTCGACGGTTCGAATCCGCCCGGGGGCACCAGAAGTAAATGCAGGTCAGACGGTATAAATCGTCTGACCTGCTTTCTTATATAAGGGCATCGTTAACGTCAGTTGGGTAGAATTTGGGTAGAAAGTTTTTTTGTGAAGGGCTATGCCCAAAGTCCGGTTTCCAACCCTTCCCACAGCCTACGGGCTTATAAGAAGCCCTTCGGCCATGGAAAGCGTTGAAAACCTAGGGTGACGCTGCTGTGAGATGGGCGAGTTTCCAACAGCCCCCGGCGTCTTCGGGTTTCGCCTGGGACCCTGCGACACCGTGGACCGTTGAAAACTCGCCCTTCCGCTTGGAAGAGGGCTTTTACCCCTTAAAATTGTCCGAAAGTGACAACGACGCAGGAGGTCCGGTATGCCTGCCAGCAAGAAAGAGGCAAAAGAGTTCGTCAAGCGGTGGCAGAAGCGCCTTGCCGCCATCCCCGCGGGCTCCAACAACGAGCAGCAGGACACGCAAAAGTTCTGGGTAGATCTGCTCATCAACGTCCTGGGCATCCCGTCCAACACCATAGACAGTTTCGTCGACTTCGAGCGGAAGGTGAGAGGCCGCCGCATCGACGTGTTCGTCTCCGACCACAACTTCCTGTGCGAGCAGAAGTCGTGGGGTATCGACCTCGACAAGCCCGAGCCCAGAAACGGCGGCATGGAGACGCCGCTCCAGCAGGCCATGTGGTACGCGCGGCACCTGCCATACTCCGAGCGCCCCCGCTGGGTGATGACGTGCAACTTCGGGACCTTTCGCCTTTACGACCTCGACAACGAGCGGCCCGAGGATACCGTGCAGGAGTTCTCCCTCGAAGAGCTCCCGGACAGCCTGTATCTTCTGTCCTTCCTGACCTCCAACGAGACGAGCCGCCTGCACAAGGAGCAGCAGCTTTCCATCGAGGCTGGGGCCTACGTCTCCAGGCTCTACGATGCCCTCGCCAAGCAGTACCACCACATTGAGGAGAAGGACGAGCGGGCGCAAGAGGAGCAGCGCTCCCTCAACGTGCTCATCACCCGAATCATCTTCCTGCTCTACGCCGAGGACGCCGACCTCCTGCAATCGCACCAGGCGTTCGGCAGGTACTGCGAGGGAGACCCCGCGAAGCTCCGCCGAAAACTAGTCGATTTGTTTGAGACGATCGACACGCCCCTAGAGCAGAGGGATGAGTACATGGACGAGGACCTCGCGGCCTTCCCCTACGTGAACGGCGGTCTGTTCGCCGACTCCTCCATCATCGTCCCGCAGATGACCTCGGAGATCCTCGAGGCCATCGCTGACGCATCCCAGGACTTTGACTGGCGCGAGATCTCGGGCGTCATCTTCGGCGGCGTGTTCGAGGGCACGCTGAACCCCGAGACGCGCCACGCCGGGGGCATGCACTACACGAGCGTCGAGAATATCGAGCGCTGCCTCAGGCCGCTCTTCCTCGACGAGCTGTGGGATGAACTGCACGAGGCCGAGGGCGAGAAGACAGCTGCCAAGCGCAAGCAGGCCCTGGCGAGGCTACACGACAAGGTGGCCTCCATCACCATCGGTGACCCCGCGTGCGGCTCGGGCAACTTCCTTACCGAGGCGTACCGGCAGCTGCGCACCATCGAGAACCGAATCATCGAGGACGAGCTCAGCGAGGAGACCGGCAACGCGGGGCAGACATCCCTCGTCGTTGCGCAGGACAGCCCTGTCCGCGTGTCCCTGGACCAGCTGTACGGCATCGAGATAAACGACTTCGCCGTCTCGGTCGCTAAGACCGCCCTTTGGATCACCGAGGAGCAGATGCTCCGAAAGACGCAGGAGATATACGTCGGTTATGACTTCGACTTCCTGCCGCTCAGGAGCCTCAGTAACCTCCATGAGGGCAACGCCCTCAAGACCGATTGGTCCGAGGTGTTCCCCGATGACCTCACGTACCTCGTGGGCAATCCGCCTTTCCTTGGGGCCCGCAACCAGTCCAAGGAGCAGAAGGCCGAACTCCTTGAGGTCTTCGACGGCGCGAAGAACGCGGGCAACATCGACTACTGCGGGGCCTGGTACATGAAGGCCGCGAGGTTCACGCAAGGGAAGCGCACGCGCTGCGCCCTGGTCTCGACCAACTCGATATGTCAGGGCGAGCAGGTCGCCAACCTCTGGAAACCCCTGCACGACCTGGGTATCCACATCGACTTCGCGCACAACACGTTCAGGTGGGACAACGAGGCTGCGGACAAGGCACACGTGTTCTGCGTCATCGTCGGGTTCTCGCGTACGGTGGGAAACAAGACGCTCTTCTATCACGCGACGCCCGATGCTGATGAAGAGCAGATCGCCGTTTCTGGGCTCAACGCCTATCTGAAGAATGCGCCTGACGTCTTTATTTGGAATAGAAGTAGGCCCTTGTCGAAAGTGCCAGCTATCGGTATCGGCTCTCAGCCGATTGATGGTGGTAACTATCTGTTTACGCCGGAAGAGAAAGCTGCATTTCTTTCTAAAGAACCTGCGGCAGAGAGGTACTTCCATAGATGGCTCGGCTCGCAGGAGTTCATACGGGGTATTGAGAGATGGTGCCTGTGGTTGGGGGAGGCTTCATGGGCCGACCTCAAGGCCCTTCCTTGCTGCAGAGAGAGAATCGAGAACGTTAGAAACTATCGTCTGAGCAGCTCGCGGAAGCAGACCTTGAAAGCAGCCGAGAGGCCGAACCATTTCGGTACTGAAATCATTCCCAATTCAACCGCTATCATTGTCCCAAAAGTCTCGTCAGAGCGTAGAAGGTATATCCCTATGGGGTTTGTCGGGCCCGAGACGCTGTGCAGCGACCTGGTGTTCCTAATACCCAATGCAGGTCTCTATCATTTTGGCATTCTCCAGTCGCAGTTCCATAACGCATGGATGCGGACGGTGGCGGGTCGTCTCAAATCCGACTATCGCTATTCAGGTGGCATCGTCTACAACAACTTCGTCTGGCCCGAGCCCACGGAATCCCAACGCGAGGAAGTCGAGCGTTGCGCCCAAGCCGTGCTCGACGCCCGGGATGCCCAGGAAGGTGCGACGCTCGCGGACATGTACGATCCCAAGAACGAGACATTCTTCCCCGAGCTGATGACAGCGCACAAGGCGCTCGACGCCGCCGTCGAAGCCGCCTATGGCGTCGACTTCGGCGGGGACGAGGAGAAGATAGTCGCCCATCTTTTCAACCTGTACGCCAAGAAGGTCGGTGAACTATAGTGCCCAACTCTATCTACAATCCCATATCGCTGGAGGTCGGTAACATCCTGAAGGATGTTCAGACGGGCAAGATTGGCCTGCCTGATCTGCAACGGCCTTTCGTGTGGGGCAATGAAAAGGTTCGCGATCTGCTTGATTCCATGCTTCGCGGATACCCTATCGGCTATGTGATGCTGTGGGACTCTCCGAGCGATGATGCGGGCAAGAAGTCTGCCATAGGCTCGAACCAAAAGGTGTATGCCGTCCCCAAGTCCCTTGTCATCGACGGACAGCAGAGGCTCACTGCCCTCTTGAGCTCTCTGTACGGCGTACCCGTGCGAGACAAGAACTTCAGGGAGCGAACGGTGAAGATCGCCTACGACCCCATCGCACGCTCATTCAAGAATGCCGATGCCTCGACCGAGAAGGATTCGCGCTATGTGCCCGACGTATCCGAGGCCTTCGCGGCGAACCACGACAACAAGCTGAGCGCCTATCGCAGGGCGTTCATCAAGCGCCTTAACGAGGCGAATGCCAAAAAGGGAGAACCCGAACTCGACGATGGCGGCGAGGACGCCGTCGAGAGCGGGCTCAACGCATTACTCGGGCTTGAGCGCTATCTTCTGCCGACGCTGGAGATTTCCGAATCGGCTGACGAGGAGACCGTATCGGACATCTTCGTGCGTGTGAACTCGCAAGGGCAGGCGCTTAAGCAGGATGACTTCATCATGACCCTGCTTTCGGTCTACGAACCTGCCATGAGGGAGCGCATAGAGGAGTTCTGCGCCATGAGTCATGCGCCCGCAAAGGGCACCTCGTACAACCCGCTCATGACCGTCTCGCCGACGCATGTCATTCGCGCCACGGTGGGCGTGGGGTTCAAGAGGGGTCGCCTGCGTTATGCCTACCAGATTCTTCGCGGGCGAGATCTCAAGACAAAGGAAACGACGCCCGAGACGCGGGCCGAGAACTTTGCCACGTTCGGTCGCGCCCTCGATCTCGTGCTCGACTTGAACAACTGGCATGCCTTCATCAACACGCTGGCGGAGGCGGGCTATGTCTGTTCCGACCAGGTGGGGTCGGGCAATGCGCTCATGTTCTGTTATGCGTTTTACCTTATCGGGCGCTACGAGTTCGGTATGGAGCCGTTGGCTGTGCGCAGGCTCGTGCGGCGCTGGTATTTCGCCGCAGCCATAACGGGGCTCTATGTGGGGTCCTTCGAATCCGAGTTCGAGCAGCAGCTTAACGACGTCTCGCGCCTTGAGACCGCCGATGAGTTCCGGGCGTACTTCGACCGTAGGCTCGCCGCCATCATGACGGACGATTATTTCTCCATCACGCTGCCCAGCTCCCTCGACGCAAACGAGGCGGCGGGCCCGACCTGGTGGGGCTTCGTCGCGGCTCAGGTCGTGCTCGGTGCCAAGGTGCTGTTCAGCACGGCCCCGCTGTCCCAGCTCCTGCTCATGGGCTCGTCGGGTTCGAAGAAGGCGCTGGACAAACACCACCTGTTCCCGGACAACTACCTGAAGTCCAGGGGCTACCTCTCGCAGCGCAGCAACAGGGGCAACTTCACCCTCGTAGACTACCAGAACAACATCTACATCTCGGACGACGCCCCGAGCGAGTACGTCAGGAAGTACCGCGACTCGCTGGGGGAGGACGAGTATCGCCGCAACTGCGAGGAGCATGCCCTGCCTGTTGGGTTTGAGGACCTCGATTATGAGGAGTTCCTAGGCAAGCGAAGGCAGCTTATGGGCGAGCTGGTGAAGAGGGCCTACGAGCGGCTTTAGGTCTCCATTGTGGATCGGGGAGAGGTTACTGCCGACTCCTCCCCGACGCGCAGGTCGAGAGGGCCGAGGCGTGGCAATCGGCCTTGCGGCCGATGGGTCCC